>JBDSHD010000141.1:0-6514 GCA_039918655.1 Dehalococcoidia bacterium
CACAACCAGGCGATCCAGGGCATCTGCCCCGGTCATGGTCGTTATGTCGAGTGTCACTCCCCGCTTGTTTGTGTTCAGGTACAGAAACGTCCCGCTGGCATAGATGTTCGTCCGCCCGCCGGGGTACGGCCCCAGGTGTCGCGCCGGGTCACCGCTCGGCGGCTCAACCTTCACCACTTCCGCTCCCAGGTCAGCCAGCAGCTTCGCTGCGTACGCCGCAGCGCCCGTGCGCCCGCACTCGACTACCGACAACCCACTCAACGCGCCCTTCGCCATGATTGGCGCTAATCATAGGCACGCGACACCCGCATTTCAACGATACCGCCCCGCTATACTGAGGCGCGGCATGTCCGTGAACATCGAATCCCTCAAGTCTGAATTCGAACGGACCTACTCGTGCCCGCCCGAAGTCGTCTCCGAAGCGCCCGGGCGGGTGAACCTCATCGGTGAACACACCGACTACAACGATGGCTTCGTCCTCCCCGCGGCCATTGACCGCAGCGTCGCCATCGCGGCTGCGGGACGCGGCGACGGCATCATCCGCGCCAAATCCCTGGACTACGATCAGCTCGATGAATTCGGAGTGGAACGTGTCCACCGCTTCAGGGGCAGCCGAGGCTGGCGCGACTACGTCCGCGGCGTCGTCTGGGCGCTCCAGGACGAGCACCTCCCCCTCCGGGGCGCCGACATCGCCATCGCGGGTGACATTCCCCCCGGCGCAGGCCTGTCATCATCCGCCGCCGTGGAGATGGCCGTCGCCGGAGCCATGACGCGCCTATCCGCCCTCGACATCGACGGCAAGAAGCTCGCCCGGCTCTGCCAGCGCGCCGAGAACCTATTCGTCGGCGTCCAGTGTGGCATCATGGACCAGCTCACGTCAGCCCTCGGCGAACAAGACCACGCCCTCCTCATCGACTGTCGCAGCCTCGACGCCGAACCCGTGCCACTCCCTGCCGGAATCAGCATCGTGATCGTCGACTCGAAAGTCCCACGCAACCTTGCAGATACGCCGTACAACCGCCGCCGCGAGGAGTGCGCCGAGGCCTCATCCCTCCTCGGCGTCGCCTCACTCCGAGATATGGACCTCGCCACGCTTGAAGCGACCCGATATGCCCTCCCGAATGCCCTCTATCGCCGCGCCCGCCACGTCATCACCGAAAACGCGCGAGTCTCTGCCATGGCAGATGCCCTCCGCACCGGTGATCGCAGCACAATAGGCCGCCTGATGCGCGACTCCCACGAGAGTCTCCGCGCGGACTTCGAAGTCTCTAATCCGGAACTCGACACTCTGGTCGCCCTCGCATCAGAGACCAAAGGCGTCATCGGTACGCGCATGACCGGCGCAGGCTTCGGCGGTTGTACCGTGAACCTGGTGGAGTGTGATTCAGTGTCCTCGTTCGAGCAAACCGTCCTCGCCGGGTACAGCCGCCAAACCGGCCTCAACGCCGAGGTCCATCTCTGTCGCGCTTCGAACGGACTGCGAGTTACGGATGCCTAGTCTGCAATTCGAAGAAACGGACAGAGGGCTCTCACTCACCAACGGTTCCCTCACCGTCGAGGTTCACCTGAACAAGGGCACCTATGACATCCACAGCGCCACGCCGGGAGTTCCCGCAATCACCAACGCCGCCGCGACCGTCATCCTCCGCGATGGCCCCACTTTCAGCACCCGCGGCGAAGACCTGGAGTTTGTGGGCACAACCGACGTCTCCGACACCCACGGCAAGGGCGTCACGCTCCTCCTTACTCGCGAAGCAGCCGAGACCGAACCCGAGGTACACATCCTCATCACCCTCTACGAACGCCAGCCGTTCGTCATCGTCCACGCCGAGATACAGAACCCGGCGGCAAGTCCCCTACGGATGCAAGAGTTCAGGCCCCTGGACGGAGCAACGTTGGAGACCGAGGCTAAAGCCCTCCGTTTCTACAAGCACGGCTGGCAGAGTTGGTCCCCCACGGTAGTCCTCGACACAACGGGTGTTGACGTCGTGACGGCTCCTCCAGTCATCGGCCCCGGCACCCAGCCGGAGAGCCGCGAGGGCCGCTTCACCTCGGACCTCGTGACCGCCATCGTCGATCCTTCCACGAACCACGGCGCCGTAGTCGGATTCACCTCGAACACCGATCAGTTCTCCCACGTCTGGTTCGACCGGAACACCTCATCCCTATCTGCGGCGTCCTACGCCGACGGTATCGAACTCAGACCGAGAGGGGTTCTCTCCTCGGAGCCCTTGTACATCGAGCTGACGAGCTATGCCGTCCATTCCCTGGCCACCTTTGGCGACACCCTCGCCGCCGAAATGGATGCTCGCCCCCCCACCGAGGTCACGAGCGGCTGGTGCAGCTGGTACTACTACTGGCAGGGCGTCAGCGAGCCTGAGGTGGTCGCCAACCTGGATTACCTGGCGGCCAACCGCGACGCCCTTCCGGTCGAATACGTACAGATCGACGACGGCTACCAGGCCGAAATCGGCGATTGGCTCACCGTGAACGACAAGTTCCCGCACGGCATGAAGTGGCTCGCCGACGATATCCACGCTAGAGGCTTGAAGGCCGGCGTCTGGGTCGCGCCGTTTCTTGCTGGCGCCCGCTCCCGGCTCTTCCAGGAGCACCCGGCCTGGTTCGTGAAGTTCACCACCGGCGAGCCGGCGATTGCGACGCTGAACTGGGGCCAGCTCTGCTACGCCCTCGACCTGACTCACCCCGAAGTCGCGGAGTGGCTGGAGGCCACCTTCCGCACAATCTGCGACGAGTGGGGATACGACTACGTCAAGATCGACTTCATCTTCGCCGGCGCAGTCGACGGCGTTCGTCATGACCCTAACGTGACCCGCGCCCAGGCTTACCGCCGTGGCGTCGAGATCATCCGCGACGCCGTGGGCGACCGCTTCATCCTCGCCTGCGGCAACCCCCAGGGGCCCAGCGTCGGCCTCGTGGACGGTGCGCGTGTCGGCCCGGATGTCGCGCCCTACTGGCTGGCGTTCGACCGCCCCGGGCAACGCACCCCCCTGAGCGACCCCTCCGCCCTCAACAGCATCCGCAACAGCATCAACCGCTTCTGGATGAACGGCCGCCTCTGGATGAACGACCCGGACTGCCTCCTCGTCCGTGAAAGCGACACCGCCCTCAAACTGGATGAAGTGCGGTCGCTCGCCACGGTTATCGGCATGACCGGCGGTATGGTCTTGAGCAGCGACAAGCTGCCGAAGCTCTCTCTGGAGCGCCAAAACCTGATATCACTGCTGCTCCCGGTTTACGGCAAGACCGCCGTGCCGCTCGACCTCTTCCAAGCACCCGATGTCCCGCAGGTGCTGGAACTCAACTGTGGCACCCACCGCATGCTCGCCCTGTTCAACTGGAGCGATGAAGAGGCAATGATCGAGGAACCCCTGCCCGGCAGCGACTGGCATGCGTTCGAGCTCTGGAATGAGGAATACCTCGGCGTTGTTTCGTCCTTGATCTCGCTGCGCATCCCCCCGCACGGCTGCAAGCTTCTCCGCCTGACACCCGTCCTCGGACATCCGCAAGTCATGGGCAGCACTCTCCACCTGCTCCAGGGCGCCATGGAGATCGCGGGCGAGGACTGGGACGGCAAGTCGCTCAGAATCAGCCTGACTCCCGTGGCGAAACAAGACGGCGCCCTCTACATTTGGGGAGACGGCAACGTGAAGCGCATACCCATCGAGGGCCTACGAGAAAAGCGGACGCTGACCATCTAAGGCCCGCCCTCAAGCAGGAACACCCGCGCCGGCGCACCGTCCGCACCCACAACAGGCAACGGCGCGCACACCATGAAGTACTCACCCTCTGGCACCGCTCTCAAGTCCAGCCCCTCGAGAATCACGATCCCCTTCTCCAGCAGCGCCATGTGCACTGCGTGCGTGGGCGACCGAAACCGCTCGATCGACATGTAATCGATTCCCACGAGCACGACCCCGCGCTCGACCAGCCACGGGCCCGCGTCCTCTGCCAACCCGATGAACTCCGCGTGAAACGGCACGTCGTCCCAGAATCGCCCATTGCTCGTCTTCAGCAACAGCCGCGTCGTCCCCTCCGGAATCCCCGCCGCCTCCAGGTCTGCCGCCATAATGTGCGCGTCCCCCATGAACTCAACCACCCTCGCCGGGCCCACAAGGTGACTAACCGGCATCTGCTCCACCGTCACCCCGTTGTTCAGGAAATGGTCCGGCGCGTCCACATGCGTCCCCGTGTGCGACCCCAGCGACAGCGCGCTCACATTGGCCGAGTCCCCCCTGCTGATCAGGGAATGAAAGTCCAGCACAGGACCCGGCTCAGTGCCCGCATACGTGGCCATGCCGGGGCGCAGGGGCACCGTCACATCGTAGATTCGCATAGTTCGTCTCCTTGCAGCCCGATTGGTCGCTTACTTAGCATGCATCTCGTCATTCCCGCGCAGGCGGGAATCCATGAAACGCCCCGGCACCCCACTACACGAATCGCCTCTCCCGCCCATTATGCGCTAGCCGCTGGTGTTATTCTGGCACCGAGAGCCCAAATGCCAGAACCTGAACCCCTCAGCGAACCGCAAATCCAAACCGCCCTCACTGAACTCGACGCCTGGGAGATCCGCGACGACCGCCTCCGCAAGCAGTTCACCTTCCGCACCTTCCTCCGCGCCATCGCCTTCGTCAACAGCGTCGCTTACCTCGCCGAAGGCGCCGGCCACCACCCCGACATCACGATCAACTACAACAAGGTCACAGTCCGCATCATCACCCACGCCATCGGTGCCCTCACGGAACGGGATTTCGCGCTGGCTAAGGACATCGATACGAAGCTGGTCTCGAAGCTCATCATCACGGAAGAGGCGCCGCCGTAGCTGCGGGCTCGCGAGCCCGCCCGGTTGGTTGCAGGCGGCCCGCCCCGCCTTCGCGGACAAGAAGATACCCGGACTCCGGCCAGATTCGCTTCCGGTCTCCTGAGTTTCCCCCGAGTCCTTTCGCTGCACCGCACCGGCAACCCGGGCAAAAGACAGCTTGCATCATTCGCAATAAATTGTCAATAGCTGTGATAGACGATTTCTTGCCCTATCCTCAGCGCGAAGCCGTCCACGCCTTCCCGCACAACCGCTGGTAACTTAGAATGTGCCCGTGCGCACGACGCCCCTACAACCCCAGCCCCGCACCACAGCCGCCTCCGCAACTACCCCGCGCGTCACGACATGATCGAACGTTACACGCGGCCCGAAATGGGCGCCGTCTGGAGCGAGAAGAACAAGGCCGATAAGTGGCTCCAGGTCGAGATCGCCGTCTGCGAAGCCTGGGCCGATCGCGGTGTCATTCCGGCCGAAGACCTCGTTAAAATTCGCGGCGCCTCGTACGACCTCCAGAAGTGGCGGGAGTACGAGCGCGAGATGCACCACGACTTCAACGCCTTCGTCCGCTCCGTCGCCGACTCCCTCGGCGAAGAATCACGCTGGGTGCACTTCGGCCTCACCTCCTACGATGTCGAGGACACCGCCCTCGCCCTCCGCATGGTCGAGGCCATTGATATCATCCAGACGGATATCCAGGCCCTCCTCGACGCCATCGCCGTGCGCGCCCGTGAATACAAGATGACTCCGACAATGGGCCGCAGTCACGGCGTCCACGGCGAACCCATCTCCTTCGGTCTCAAACTCGCCTCCTGGTGGGACGAGATGCGACGCAACTCGCACCGCCTCGTCAACGCCCGCGAGCAGGTCGCCGTTGGGAAGATCTCCGGCCCAGTCGGCTCCCACGCCACCGTTCCTCCCGACCTGGAAGATGACGTCTGTGGCCGCCTCGGCCTCCTCGTTGAGCCCATCTCGACCCAGGTCGTTCACCGCGACCGCCACGCCTACTTCATCTCTACTCTGGCCGTTATCGCCTCCTCACTCGACCGCTTCGCCACCGAGATCCGCCACCTCCAGCGCACCGAAGTCCTCGAGGTCGAGGAGCCGTTCTCTGCGGGACAGACCGGGTCGTCGTCCATGCCCCACAAGCGCAACCCCGAGAAGTGCGAGCGCATCTCCGGCCTCGCCCGTCTCGTTCGTGCTTACGCCTCGACCTCCCTCGAAAATGTCGCCCTCTGGCACGAACGGGACATCTCCCACTCCTCAGCCGAGCGCGTCATCCTCCCCGACGCCACCATCGCGCTCGATTACATGCTCGACCTCATGACCTACATCGTCCGCGGTATGCTCGTCTACCCCGACCGCATGCGCGAGAACATGGACGCCAGCTACGGCCTCCCCTTCAGCCAGCGCGTGCTCCTCGCCCTCATCGACAAAGGCATGAACCGCCAGGAAGCCTACAAAATCGTCCAGTCCAACGCTATGAAGTCCTGGGAGGCCAAACAACTCTACCTCGACATCCTCTCACGGGACGAACAGGTAACATCGAAGCTCTCTCAGGAGGAACTCACCGCCCTCTTCGACGTCAACTGGTACCTCCGCCACGTCGACGACAGCTTCTCAAGATTAGGCTTATAACCCGGTCCGGCAGTGCGGCAACCAGTACCTGTAGCTGCAGGT
>JBDSHD010000142.1:0-2571 GCA_039918655.1 Dehalococcoidia bacterium
ATTGGTCTCATTGGGGCGTTCCCGCGGGTGTCATAGCTGTTTTGAGTAACAACAGCCAGTAACCGGCACGTCCATATTACGACAGTCTGAGGGCGGGATTCGGTGCCGCTGTCGATACTCCCATGGGCGTGGACTTAGAATGAGGGTTAGTGATGCGAGCGAGGTCGATGTCTGCGCGCCCGTGGGATCGCGAATCCCTGAGTCGTTCCGTCGTCGCACACCGGGGACCATGCACCACATAGAGATTATTTCCCGCCTTGAAGGCGATCATATCGAGCATCTCGAAGAGTTGGTGGCCGCGTCTGCCGCGGCAGACGGCCACGAGCCCCTAGGAGAGCACAAGTTTCTGCGGATCCGCGCCGGGGACGACCTGGCGCTGGCGTTCCTGGCGCACGAAGGTGACAGGCTCGTGGGGTACGCACACACGCTGCTGTACGGGAGCGGACCTGATCGGCGCTTGTCTTGCGAGTTGGTGGTGCACCCCGATTTCCGGCAGGAAGGGACGGGTCGGACGCTGCTGGAGCGGGTGATGAAGACCGCCACTGCGGGTGGAGCGGGCAGGTTGGACGTGTGGGCGTATAACGATTCCGGCGCGAGTAGGCGGTTGATGGGGGCGCTGGGATTGGCACCGACGAGACAGTTGCTGCACATGCACCGCCACCCTGGAGTACCACCGCACCTGCCGACGCCGGAGGGCGCGGCGATGCGAGCCTTCCGGCCGGGCGAGGACGACGAATCCTGGCTGGACCTGAACAACCGGATTTTCGCGGCCCACCCCGAGAACGGCCTGTGGACGCTGGACGACCTACAGTCGCGGGTGGCGCAGCCGTGGTTTGAGCCGAGCGATTTCCTGGTGCTCGATGTTGACGGTGCGATGGGTGGGTGCTGCTGGCTGAAGGTCGAGGACCGTGGGGAAGACGGCTCGGTCGGTGAGATCTACGTGATCGGCGCCGCACCCGAAGTGCAGGGACGCGGCTTCGGGCGGTACTTGCTGGCGCAGGGGCTGGAGCACTTGAGCCGACGTGGCGTCAACCACGTGGCGGTGTACGTGGACCAGTCGAACGAGAAGGCGGTGGCGCTCTACTGGGCGTTCGAGTTCCACCACCATCACGTCGACGTGCTGTACTCGGTGGGATTGCCGGCGGGACCGCAGGCGACGAGTTCCGCGTCGGTTACAGTTTAGTGGGCTAATCCAAGAACCAGAAAACCTTAAACCAGCAAACCGAGAAATTGACACGCCCAGTGCCACCGGAGATCATTGAACCGTGAAGACGGAATTGCCTGAGCGGGTCGAAGAGTCTACGGACGGGCGCCGGGCGTGGCGAGAGCGCAACCGTACGGCCGTTGTTGATGCCCTGCTCGATCTCTACCAGGATGGCATAGTCAACCCGAGCGCGGACGAGATAGCCGCCTGTTCCGGAGTATCGCGGCGTTCTGTGTTCCGGTACTTTGACGACCTGGACGAGCTGTGCCGCGTCGCCATAGCGCGCCAGACGGACCGGATCAGTCACCTCTTTCCGATAGCCGCCCTGGGTGAGGGCGGTTTGGAAGAGCGTATCGATGCCCTGGTTCGGCAGCGCGTTCGGCTCTTTGACGCGATCGCGCCGGTAGCGCGGGTGGCGCGGATGCGAGCGCCCATTCAGCCTGTGATCGCCCAACAGCTACGGGCAGACGGTGCGCTGCTCCGGCGGCAGCTCGAACGTCAGTTTGAGCGGGAGCTTGCGAATTTCGACGAGCACAAGCGATCGATAGTTGTGAGCGCCGCGGACGTCCTCACTTCGTTTGAGGCCTATGAGCTCCTGGTCAACCGGCAGGGGAAGAGCCCCGAAGAAGCTGCGGCGGTCATGCGAGTCGGTCTCACCGTGCTTCTGCCCCGGTAAGGCACTAAAGCCAGTTCCGCCATCTCCATTGATCTCGAATGTTTGCCCCTGGATGTATTGACACTGAGAGTGCCATCATTGTAAGTTGGCGGCGCCAGGAGGTTCACCTATGACGAATCAAGCCCCCGGTGGGGAGAACACTGTCCGCTAGAGGGCGACGAGATGATCTGGACGTACCCGGGATTCACGTCAAGGTCGCGCCGTATCGGCTAAAGGGCATTAGAATCGACTTCGGCCCAGGCTGGGCTGAGTCACGAAGTAGAAGGGAAGACAGACATGAAAACATTGAGGACACCGGATGAAAGGTTCGTCAGCCTGCCGGGCTGGACGTTTGAGCCGCGTTATTTGGACGTAGCGGACGGCGAGGGCGGCGCGGTGCGAATGCACTACGTGGATGAGGGGCCGTCTTCGGCGGCGCCGGTCCTGTTGTTGCACGGCGAGCCGTCATGGTCCTACCTCTACCGCAAGATGATCCCGGTAATCGTGGATGCTGGGCACCGGGCGATCGCGCCGGACCTGATCGGGTTCGGGCGGTCAGACAAGCCTTCGGAGCAGTCTGACTACACGTTCCAGCGGCACGTGGACTGGATGACGGCGTTGGTTGAGAAGCTCGACCTGCGCGACATAACACTGTTTGGGCAGGACTGGGGTTCGCTAATCGGGCTGCGGATGGCCGCAGAGAACCCGGACC
>JBDSHD010000143.1:0-3245 GCA_039918655.1 Dehalococcoidia bacterium
GCATGAAATGCGGAGCAAAGGTCGAGTCCGGTTGCCCCCAATGCGGCAAGCCAAACGTGGCCGAGGCCGCGTTCTGCATCGCGTGCGGCGCCGGGCTGGGCGCTACGCCCACGCCAACCCCCACTCCAGCGCCGTCACCCGCCCTCCCTGGAGCCTTCGCAGGTGGACGCTATACCGTTCAGCGCTTCCTCGGCGAAGGCGGGCGCAAGCGTGTCTACCTTGCCCACGACACCACCCTGGACCGCGACGTGGCGGTCGCCGTTATCAAGACGGACGGCCTCGATGACGATGGCTTGAAGCGTGTAAAGCGGGAAGCGCAGGCGATGGCGCGGCTGGGTGACCACCCGAACATTGTCACCATTCACGATATCGGCGAGGAGAAAGGCCCCGACGGACGCAGCCAGCCCTACATCGTCTCCCAGTACATGGGCGGCGGCGACCTGGAAGCGATGCTAAACAAGGCGCCGGACCGCCGTCTGCCGATCGCGGAGGCTATACGAATTGCGCAGCAGGTCGTGCAAGGACTCGCCCACGCTCACGGCCTCGGCATCATCCACCGCGACCTAAAGCCGGGCAACATCTGGCTGACGGAAGACGGCACCCCCAAGATCGGCGACTTTGGCCTGGCCGTGTCGCTGGACCGCTCGCGGCTGACGATGGAAGGGATGATGGTGGGCACCGTCGCCTACATGCCGCCCGAGCAGGCCCTCGGCCGCCAGCCGGACGCCCGCTCCGACCTCTACTCGCTCGGCTGCGTCACCTACGAGATGGTGACCGGCCGCACCCCGTTTCTTGGCGACGATCCAGTCGCGATCATCTCGCAGCACATCAACACTGCGCCCGTCGCGCCCTCGTGGCACAACCCGGAGGTCCCGAAGGCGCTGGAGGCGCTGATCATGCGCGCCCTGGCCAAGGACCCGGACCAACGGCCCGAGAGCGCCGCCTCCATCCCGCAGGTGTTCCAGGCGATCGTCGACTCGTCATCCACAACTGCGCCCGCCGCCGCCGAGTCCGACGCTAACCCCCTCGACAGGCTGGCCGGCGGCATTTTCGTCGGTCGTGACAAGGAGATGGACGAACTGCGCGCCGGCCTCGAAGACGCCCTGTCCGGTCGCGGCCGCCTGATGATGCTCGTCGGCGAGCCCGGTATCGGCAAGACGCGCACCTCCGAGGAGTTCGCCACTTACGCCCGTCTCCGCGGCGCCCAGGTCGTCTGGGGCCGCTGCTACGAGGGCGAAGGCGCGCCCGCCTACTGGCCCTGGGTCCAGGCGATCCGTTCCTACGTCCACGAGCGAGACCCGAAGCAACTCGCGTCCGAGATGGGCCCCGGCGCCGCCGACATCGCCCAGGTCGTCTCCGAGGTCGGTGAGCGCCTCCCCGGCCTATCCGCGCCGCCCTCGCTGGAGCCGGAACAGGCACGCTTCCGCCTCTTCGACAGCATTACCACGTTCCTCAAGAACGCCTCCAGCCAGAAACCCATGGTCCTCGTCCTCGACGACCTCCACTGGGGCGACAAGCCCTCGTTGCTCCTCCTCCAGTTCCTCGCCCGCGAGCTGCGCGGTGCCCGCCTCCTCGTCCTCGGCACCTACCGCGACGTCGAGCTACGGCGCGCCCACCCGCTCTCCCAGACGCTCGGGGAGCTCGGCCGTGAAGGCCTCAGCCACCGCATTCTCCTCCGCGGACTGACCGAGCACGACGTCACCCGCTTCATTGAGATCACTTCCGGGGCGAAGCCTCCCGACGCGCTCGTCGAAGCCGTCTACCGTGAGACCGAAGGCAACCCTTTCTTCGTGAACGAGGTGGTCCGACTGCTCGTCACTGACGGGCGTCTCGACAAGCCGGAAGCGGTCACCTCGTGGAGCGTAACGATCCCGCAAGGAGTGCGCGAGGTCGTCGGGCGGCGCCTCGACCACCTCTCCGACGAGTGCAATCGCGTCCTCACCATCGGCGCCGTCATCGGCCGCGAGTTCGACCTCAAGACTGTCGAAAAGGTACTCTCGCAGGCCGAAGAAGGCCGCATGACCGGCGATCGCCTGATCGAGGTGCTGGAGGAAGCCGTCGCCGCGCGCGTCATCACCGAGGTGCCGAACCGCCTCGACTGGTTCAGCTTCGCGCACGCCCTCATCCGCGAGACGCTCTACGAGGAGCTGAGCACCGCCCGCCGCGTGCGCTTCCACCGCCAGATCGGCGAGGTGCTCGAAAGCGACGTCGAAGCCCACCTGTCCCAACTCGCCTACCACTTCTCGGAGGCGGCGCAGGGTGGCGAGATCGACAAGGCGATTGAGTACTCGCAGCGGGCCGGAGTGCGCGCGGCGGAGCAACTGGCTTACGAAGAGGCGGCGGGCCACTACGAGCGCGCCCTCCAGGTCCTTGAGCTGCAGACCGACATTCAGCCCCGCCAGCGGTATGACCTGATGCTGCCCCTGGGCCGTGCCCTGATGCGAGCGGACGTGATCGATCGGTCCGTCGAGGTCCTGGAGCGAGCTACCGTGCTGGCCGAGGAGATGAACTCCCCGGAAGACCAGGCAATCGCCGCGATCAGCATGCAAGAAGCCGTCAGCAGGTCTAGCGGGACCCAATCAGGGATCACCGTTCCACTCCTCGAACGGGCGCTCGACCGACTCGGCAATCACGAGACCGCGCTACGGGCGTCGCTCCTCGCCACCCTCAGCCTTGCCATTCCCGTCGGACGGGATCGCGAGCGAAAGCTGGATTTGGCAAAGGAGGCGAAGGCACTGGCGGAGAAGGTTCAAGACACTGATGCCCTACTCCGCTCGTACAATTCAATGTTCTTCGCGATGACTGACCCGGCGTTGACCGAAGAGCGAGCGGCCCTGATGGAGGCGGCTGTAAGTGTGGCGGAAAAGAACAACGATAAGAACCAGTGGTTACTCGCGGCGATCTTCCTGCTGTCCGATCTCGCCACCCTTGGCCGGATGGACGATGTGCGCCAGTTAATAGGCGCCATGTCGGACATTGCCGATGAGATTCGAGAGCCGTTCTGGAGCGGTTTCCGGCCCTGCTGGAACTGCATGCTCGCTCTCAGCCAGGGACGCTTGGACGAGGCCGAGAAGCTCCTGCTTGAATACATGCCCTATGCGCTCCGCGCGGCAAACCCGAACTGGCAGGGCACCCTCACGGCGCAGCTTTTCGACCTTCGCCGCCTCCAGGGCCGCCTCGGCGAACTGGAGCCGATCATCCTTCAGAACATCCGGAATTCGATCGCTCCCGGGACACTCGAGGCT
>JBDSHD010000144.1:0-6384 GCA_039918655.1 Dehalococcoidia bacterium
TGCTCACCAAATCCTGAAGGAGATTCATTCTCGCCTGACGTTCCTCCGCGACGTCGGTGTCGATTACCTGACTCTCGACCGCCGGACGGGATCGCTCGCCGGCGGCGAGGCGCAGCGGATCCGGCTGGCGACACAGATTGGCTCATCGCTGATGGGCGTCCTCTACGTCTGTGACGAGCCGTCCATCGGCCTGCACCCGGCGGACGACGAACGACTGATCTCGACGCTGAAGCGGCTGCGTGACCTTGGTAACACGGTCCTCGTCGTAGAGCACGATGAAACGATGATGCGGGCCGCGGACTGGATCATTGACCTCGGGCCGGAGGCCGGCTCCGCCGGCGGGCGCGTCGTGGCCGAGGGCGTCCTCGAAGACATCAAGCACGCCCCTGAGTCATTGACCGGCGCCTACCTGTCTGGCCGAAGGCAGATTCCGGTGCCCGAAACCCGAAGGTCGGGCAACGGTGCGGCCGTGGTGATCGAAGGCGCGAGAGAGAACAACCTGAAAGACCTGACGGTTCGTGTCCCGTTGGGTGTGTTTGCCTGCGTCACAGGGGTGTCGGGCTCCGGCAAATCCACGCTCGTGACAGACATCCTGTCGAGGAAGGCATCCCAGGTTCTCTACAACTCGCGTGACCGCCCCGGCGAAGTCGATGCCGTCACCGGGCTTGAGCACCTCGACAAGGTCGTCATCATCGACCAGTCGCCGATTGGCCGGACGCCGCGGTCTAATCCGGCCACCTACACTGGCACGTTCACGCCGATCCGCGAACTGTTCGCATCCGTTCCCGAGGCTCGTTTGCGCGGCTACAAGGCGGGACGGTTCTCGTTCAACGTTAAAGGCGGCCGTTGCGAGGCCTGCCAGGGCGACGGTTATATCCAGATCGAGATGCAGTTCCTCCCGGACGTTGAGGTACCATGCGAAGTCTGCCACGGTGCCCGTTATAACCGGGAAGCGCTGGAGATAACCTTCCGGGGCAAGAACATCGCCCAGGTTCTCGACATGACGGTCGCCGAAGGTTGCGACTACTTCGAGGCGTTCTCTCGCGTTCGCAACAAGCTCATCACCCTCAATGACGTTGGCCTGGGTTACATCAAGCTTGGCCAGCCCGCCACGACGCTGTCCGGAGGGGAAGCGCAACGCGTGAAGCTGGCAACCGAACTCTCCCGGCGCGCCACTGGACGCACTCTATACATCCTGGACGAACCAACGACCGGCCTGTCCTTCGAAGACGTGAACGCGTTGCTCGGCGTCCTCCAGCGCCTGGTCGACTCCGGCAACACAGTGCTTGTGATCGAGCACCACATGGACGTCATCAAACAGGCCGACTACATCATCGATCTTGGCCCACTCGGCGGTGACGGTGGCGGCGAGATTGTGGCCATTGGAACACCCGAGGAGATCGCCGCCTCGAAGTCGAGCCTGACCGGCAAGTACCTGCGGTCAGTCCTGGGGGTGCAGACGGTGCGAGAGCGGGAGAAGGTGCGAGCCTGAGACTCAACTCATGACCTCCTTCACGATCCGCCTGCCCGAGCACCAGGCGCGACTCGTAGCCCTCGCCGTGAGCTACCACCTCGCTCGCCCCGGCTCGGAGATTGATCGATCCACCATGTCCGAGTATCTGCACGGCCTGAGCGAGCTTCAGCCCGTGATCGAAGAGCAGATCAATGAATCGAATGCGACGTTCGACCTGACCCCTCTTCAGGGAGTTCTGCTCTCCACCGCGTTCTCTTCCGTGATGAGCGAACTCAAGATGTACTCCGTCTTCGACACGATGTCCGGCACGAGCAGTCGGCCCAGGTCCACCGCGCCGGGATTCGATGGCAGGCTCCGCTCACTCTTCCCTGAGGTGGCGGGAGACCCTGCTTACGCGATGACGCTCGCTGAGGACCTGGCGATGCTTCGCCGCGACATGCCGTTCGCCCGCGCCAAGGAGGCGTTGGATGAACAGCGGCTGACCGTGGAAGACACGCAACAGGGCCGCAAGAAGCCGTGGCAGTTCTGGAAACGCTGAAGAGGCCGAAGAATCGCCTTGACCCTGTCCAGTCGTCGCGATACATTTTGGTGGAACTTGAAATTGGGCAAATATGCACCGCGTCTTGCGAGCAAGTGAGAGTCGTAAGAAAGGGTAACTAATGACTTACACAATCACAGATCCCTGTATCGACACGAAGGACAAGTCCTGCGTCGAGGTCTGTCCCGTGGACTGCATCCATGAGGACGAGTCCGCTGGCGACCGCATGCTCTACATCGACCCGGATGAGTGCATCGACTGCGGCGCTTGCGAGCCGGTCTGCCCGGTCACGGCGATCTTCGCTGAGGACGATGTTCCTGCTGAACAGGTAGAGTACACGGCGATCAATGCGCAGTGGTTCAAGGATCCAGCGGCCGCCAGGGCGCGGGTCGCCGAACTGAAACCAGCCTAGCCCCGCGCTAAACCGAGGACAAAGAGGCGGCCACTGCGGCCGCCTTTTTGTCGCTCTGCGCGAGCTGACGCTGTGCCCGCAGGCCTTCAGGCCTGCCACTCCGCTGGCGCGTCTGCGACCGTCCAGCCATCGGGCGGGCGCCACGCGTCCCATGGCTCGTCGTACGGTGCCCGCCTTGCCAGCAACCAATCCAATGCGCACCGGCCCTCGGAATAGAACCCCCGAGCCTCTTCCGTTGTGAACAACCCCAGCACGATAGCCTCCGCCAACTCATCCTCGTCCTTCCAGTGCCAGGACTGCAGGTCCGGCTCCACAATCACGTCCAGCATGTGCTCGGTGTACTCGAACCCCGCCTCCGTTCGAGCCATGTCCGTCTCGAGGTTGATGTACCAGTGCAGCAACCGCCATTCGCCGTCCCAGATGCAGAGTATCGAGTGGCCGGCTCCTGGCGGGTGTATTGCGAGAAAGTGCCGGTCGATCGGTGTTGCCGTTTCCGCGAGCGACCATTCAGGCGGTGGGATGCGCAGGCGCTTGCCGTCTGCATCCATGGCAATGAGCGCCTGGGTTCTAGGTGGAGTGTAGAGGCCGATGGCCGTGTCGTCGTCACGAATGATGATACCCCGCCGTAGTTCCCAGGTTTGGCCGTTCCAGACCTCCCGCATCGTCACCCATTCTCCGATGGTGAAGTGACTCACGGTCCGTGCTCGGGCAGGTGCGGAATACCCCATCCCGGGTCGGGACGCCAGTCCTCCCAACGCTCATCGAACGGAGCAAGGCGCGCGAGCAGCCGCTCCAGCGCTGTCTGAGCCGATGCCTTGATCTCTTCCGCCTGCTGAGGCTGCATCAGCCCATGGTTGACGAATTCCCTGAGCTCATCTTCATCCTTCAGGGTCGACTCGCTCATATCCGGCGATACCACGATGTCCAACGCCCAATCCATGTAATCGAACCCAGGCTCGGATCGCCGCAGCGGTTCCTCCATGTTGATGTACCAGCTCCTCAGCAGCCAATCCTCATCCCAGATCAGCAATACCGAATAAGGCTCGCCAGCCGGCGACAATCGTAGAACGTGGTTCTCCCACTTCGCGTCGCCGAGCATCCACGGCTGGGTTGGGACTCGCAACATGGTGTCATCTAACGTCCGGGGACGGAGCCATTCAGTTCCGGGTGGGATATAAAGGGCGACCAGACCGCTGGAATCCCGCACGACCGTACTTGGTCGCACGGACCATACCGCTCCGCGCCAGATTTCGCGGAGGAGGACCGACTCCCCGGGCTGCCTGGATCGTGTCACAGGCGAGTTACCTGACCGCGATCAGCAGCCAGGCAGCTTCTCGCGCAGAGCTTCCAGCAGGTTGGCGATCGGAACCCTGATCTGCGTCATCTCATCCCGGTCGCGGATCGTCACCGCGTTGTCCTGCTCCACCGTCTCGAAGTCAACAGTGACGCAGCATGGTGTGCCGATCTCGTCCTGCCGCCGGTATCGCCGGCCAATGCTCTGGGCGTCGTCGAACTGGGTCATGAAGTGTGGGCGCAGCATCTCGTGCACCTGGCGAGCGGTCGGTGTGAGCTTTTCATTGCGGGACAGCGGCAGAATCGCTACCTTCACTGGCGCCAGGTGGGGTAGCAAGCGGAGAACGGTACGTTTCTCGTCCTTTACTTCTTCCTCGGCATAGGAGTCGATCAGGAGTGTCAGGAAACAGCGGTCCACCCCCATCGCCGGCTCAATCACGTACGGGATGATCTGCTTGCCGCTCGCCTCATCGAAGTAACGCAGCGATTTGCCGGAAGCCTCCTCGTGCTGCTTGAGGTCGAAGTCCGTGCGGTTTGCAATGCCCTCGATCTCGGAGAACCCCCCGAAGGGGAAGTCGTACTCGATGTCTGCTGTGCGCTTCGAATAGTGCGAGAGTTCTTCCTTCGCGTGTTCCCTGAGCTGGAGATTCTCCTTGCGCACGCCGAGGACGTCCGTCCACCAGCGCATCCGGTACTCGATCCATTTGTCGTGCCACTCCTCGTCGGTACCGGGCATGACGAAGAACTCCATCTCCATCTGCTCGAATTCACGGTCGCGGAAGATGAAGTTCCCGGGAGTGATCTCGTTCCGGAACGAGCGGCCAATCTGTGCAATACCGAAAGGCAGCTTCTTGCGCGTCGTTGTCTGCACGTTCTCGAAGTTCACGAACATGCCCTGCGCTGTCTCCGGTCGCAGATACGCCACGGAGGCGTCATCAGCCACCGGGCCGATGAACGTCTTGAACATCAGGTTGAACATTCGCGACTCCGTTAGTTCACCGCCGCAGTCGGGGCAGACCAAGACACCTTTGTCGTTTGGAGTCAGGTCGTCCGTGCGGAACCTGTGCTTGCATTCCTTGCAGTCCACCATCGGGTCCGCGAACGTCTGTACGTGGCCGCTGGCCTCCCAGACGCGCGGGTTCATCACGATTGCCGTCTCGATGCCGACGACGTCGTCCCGTTCCTGCACCATATACCGCCACCACGACTTCTTGATGTTGTTCTTCAGTTCGACGCCAAGCGGGCCGTAATCCCAGAACCCGCCGATACCGCCGTAGATTTCGCTTCCCTGGAAGACGAAACCGCGTCGCTTGCAAAGTGACACGAACGTGTCCATGGAGTGTTTTTCGGTCATTGAAGGCGTACCGCCTAAGGAAATGGGGCGAACGCCGGAAGCTCCGCCCGTGTTAGAAAGTTAGCAGCTACACAAGTGGAGGTAAACCCGCTTCACATGTTTGACCCCCGTTGGGGCCCGCCATAAAATCGCCACGTGGACGATTACGGAGTTGACGTCAATGAGATCGGGAAAGTCATCGATTCGGCGGACGTCCTCGTCGTTCGATTCGCGATCCTCGATGAGCGTCTGCTGATCGACAATCGCACCAACGAGAAGGACGGACCACTGATCGCCGTTGTGCCCAAAGCAGGGTCCGTGGAGGAGCGGTTCAAGAGTCTCAAGAGGCTCCGCCCGCGCTTCCCCTTGCCGGAGAAGATCACTTCTTTCATGTGGCCCCGTCACTTTGACACCTTCAGGGATTGCGGACTGTGCAAGCGGATCGAAGCCCGCCTCGTCAGCCTTGGGGGCGAAGCGATGGCGGAGAGTTGCCGGCAGGCGTTCGAACACCTCCACACGACCGAGCGTGCAGAGGTCGTCTCCGCGATCCGGGGCGGAGATGGATACGAGACGATCTGGCAGCGGAGCGGCTAGTCAGCCGGACCCGCCGCTTGACCTCTGACCCCGCTGACACCGAAACCACGTCCAGGGCGACCATCATTCGCCCGGAAGACGTTCACGTGGTCCCCAAACCCTGGGGTGAGGAGCACTGGATCGCCCACACCGATCGCTACGCCGGGAAGCTCTTGGTTCTCAAGAAGGGCCACCGCCTGAGCCTCCAGTACCACGAGCGCAAGCACGAGGTCCAGTACGTGGAGTCCGGCCGCATCAAGTACACCCTGGGCACTGCTGACACCCCCGGCGAATATCGTGACGTGATAGTCGAGGCGGGATCCGTCGTGACCCTTCCGCCTGGGTCCGTGCATCGAATGGAAGCGCTGGAGGATGCGCGCATCTTCGAGGTGTCGACGCCCGAACTCGATGACGTCGTCAGGATCGAAGATGACTACGGCCGCGAAGGGTCGAGCGCGCCTTGAGGCCCATCGACCTCCGCAGCGACACGGTGACCCTCCCCTCGCCCGATATGAAACGCGCCATGATGGACGCGGAACTGGGGGACGATGTCCTCGGCGACGACCCCACCGTCCTCCGCCTGCAAGAGATGGCGGCTGAACTCACCGGCAAGGAAGCGGCCCTCTTCGTCAGCAGCGGCACCCAGGGCAACCTCGTCGCGATGATGACTCACTGCCCGCGCGGGCGCGAGGTCATCCTTGGCGAGAACGCCCACATCCTGTTCTTCGAGGCTGGAAGCGCCTGGACGGTCGCCAGTCTTG
>JBDSHD010000145.1:0-2778 GCA_039918655.1 Dehalococcoidia bacterium
GAAGTTCGCGAGATCGAGGTACCGGTCGCCAACGAAAAGCGCAACCGCCTCCGAGTTGTTGCACATGTAGATGATCTCTTCCTGTTTTGCCCGGTAGTTGAGGGGGACGAAGACCGCTCCGAGCTTCGAGGCGGCGTAGTAGACCTCCACGAACTCCATGGAGTTGAGGGCCATGACAGCGATCTTATTGCCCTGGGAAACACCGAGGCCTTGCATGGCGTTGGCGAGGCGATTGACGCGGTCCTGCATCTCCATGAAGGAACGAGGCTCGGCTTCGCAAACCATGGCGGTGCGATCAGGAACGACGGACGAGGCGATCATCAGGAATTCAGCGGTGTTCATGTTTCCCTCCCAGGAGCGCAGTCAGACAGGGTATAAAACTACCCGAAGTGGTGGTCGAGGTGCTAGTGGAGCAGAGTCAGGCACGGTTTGACTACTGAGGCGGGTTTACGGGATCGCCGTTTTCTGTTCGCAGAATCCCTCGCGTGCCACCGCGCGGATCGACGATCAGTTCACCGTCCTCGATGGTAACACCGAGGCGGTTGAGTCCGATCTCGCAGGGGCCGTCGAAACAACCACCGGTAAGATCGTAGGTGGAGCCAGTACAAGCATCGCGGAACCAGCCGGTTTTGCCGGCGAACTGATGCTGTGGGCCCCAGACCAGTGCGCAGCCGCTGACCGGATCGCGGTCGTAGACAGCCACGAATTCGCCGTCGCCAAGCTTCATCAACCAGAACTCATCGTCGGCGAACTGCCTAGGGGCGCCAATCGCGAAATCCGTCTCGGTTCCGGCGCGGACCGTGTGCGGGGCGTCATACATGTCCGAGGCCAGGGTGATGAGGACGAGGACGACGAGAGCCGCGCCGACCGACAACGGAATGGCGAGACCCAGAGAGGAGAGCCATTGCCAGCCTCGAGCGAGAAGAGTGAAGTGTCCGGATTCAGTAGTCATAGTGGTCAGTTAAATCGTGCCGCCAGGGCACGGCGAGCCAAGTTCGATTCTACCGCCATCGCACCCTCTGCCGACAGTTCGTCGGCGGCGAGTACGGCGCGCTTGACGAGGGCCACGACATGCGGCGGCTGGGCAGCGATGCGACGGGCTACGCGCTCCGCTTCGGCGTCTAGTTGGTCGCGCGGTACAACATCGTGGACGAGGCCGTACTGAAGAGCGGTGTTGGCGTCGATGGGCTGACCGCTGAGGATGATCTGCATGGCGGCGCTTCGTGGCACCAGTCTCGGCAGGGTCTGAGTGCCGCCGGCGCTGGGGATGTAGCCCAGCGATACTTCGGGCAGACCGATCTTCGCGTCCTCGGAGACGATGCGGATGTCGCAGCACATCGGCAGTTCGATGCCGGCGCCGAGTGCGAAGCCGTGGATCGCCGCGACGAGACCTTTCTCCAGCGTCAGCATGAAGCGCCAGAGGTCGCGCTCTTGACGGGCGCGCCGGGCCTCGGCGATGGAGGGGGCGGTGCCGAACTCCGTGACGTCTGCGCCAGCCGAGAAGGCGCGATCGCCAGCGCCTTTGAAGATGACGACGCGAACATGCGGGTCGTCGCGGACGGCGTGCATGATCTCCCAGAGATCGTCTCGCATGCGCAGGTTGATGGCGTTGAGGGCTTGAGGGCGGTTGAGCGTGACCCAAGCGATGCCGTCGCCCGTCTTCTCGTAAAGGACCGGGGCGTCGGTCATCGCCAATCGGGTTTCTTGACGCTGCTTCGTTTCTGATTCTCGAGCGCCCGGGCGAGGTCAACGTTGATCTTTCCGGCCAGGACCCGCATGCCTTCAGAGCCGGGCGTCATGGAGGCGCGCCATTTCCGGAGCGCGCCTCGGTTGGTCTCACTGAAAGTGACCTCGTCGAGGATGCGATCAATCAGGGTCACGAATATCTCGCGGGTCTCGTCGAGATCGAGTTCGACCTTCATCTAAGTTCGGCCTTCCGCGTGTATCGCCCGGTGCGCCGAATCGTCCGATTGGTCCGGGTTTCGATGTACGTACCGAGGGTCTCGTTCATTGCAACGGTCAGATCGGCAGTACCGGTCGAGTCCTTGTCGTGCTCAGTCCGCCAGTGGCGGACTGCCGCCTTGCCGTCGGTGGAGAGGCCGCCGTTGTCGATCATGTATGAGGTGATGACGCTCATGAGCGACCAGGCCTCGTCCCTCTCGATCACAATCTGCATCGGTTTTACTCCCCCTTAAACTCTGGTTCGCGCTTCTCGATGAAGCCCCTGACCCCCTCCGCCCGGTCTTTCGTGGTCTGCAGGAGGAGCGTGAGGTCTGTCTCGAAGCGCAGCGCTTGCTCCAGTGGCATTTCGGCGCCGCGTGAGATCGCCTCTTTGGCGTAGCGCACCGCGATCGGGCCTCGTTTAGCGATCTGCTCCGCGATTTCCTGTGCTCGATCCAAAGTTGTGCCCGCCGGGGTGACTTCACTCACCAGTCCGATACGAAGTGCCGTGGGAGCGTCGATCGGCTCCCCCGTCAGGATGAGCGAGAGGGCACTGCCGCGTCCGATGAGGCGCACGAGGCGCTGGATCGAACCTGCCAGTGGAATGAGGCCACTTTCGATCTCGGGTAGGGCGAAGGCACTGTTCTCGGCAGCGACGCGGATATCGGCAGCCAGGGCAAGCGCAAGACCGCCGCCTGTGGCGTCGCCCTCAACTGCGGCGATGACGGGTTGCGGCAGGGTGGCCAGGCATCCGAAAACGTCACCGGCGAGGGCATCGGCTGGTTCGCTCCCGAACGAATCGAGGTCCCAGCCCGCCGAGAAGCTCGGCCCACCAGA
>JBDSHD010000146.1:0-4457 GCA_039918655.1 Dehalococcoidia bacterium
ACTACCAACCTGCCGCTCCAGTTGAAAGCGCGACCCATGGACTGGTAACATACCGGAGACGAAAGCGGTCTGCAGAGACAGACCGATAGCCTTTAAGGCGGTCCTGTGAGGCCGCAAAGGAGAAGACGGTGGCGAAGCCGATTATCGCCTCTAACCGCATATCCGGCCGGATCTGCTGTCCCTCTCCTTATTGTGAGAGGGATTTTTGTTGACCGGGCGGGTAGTCCTCACCGAAGACGAGATCAGGCGCGCCGTGAGGCGGATCGCGCACGAGATCGCGGAGCGCAATCACGGACTGGACGAGGTTGTGCTCGTCGGTCTGCGCACCAGGGGTGTACCGCTGGCGGAGCGGCTGGCCGAGGCGATCGCTGAGTTCGAGCACACCAACGTCCCCGTTGGCACGCTGGACATCGGCCTTTACCGGGACGACATCCGATCCCTGGAGCTGGGATCGAAGATTATGCCCACGGACATACCGGTGAGCCTCGACGGGCGCCATGCAGTGCTCGTGGACGATGTGCTTTACACGGGGCGCAGTATCCGGGCGGCGATGGACGCGCTGGCAGACTTCGGGCGGCCGGACGAGATCCAGTTGGCTGTGCTGGTGGATCGCGGACACAGGCAACTGCCGATACGGCCTGACTACGTTGGCAAGAACATCCCAACATCACTGCACGAGCAAGTGCGCGTGCGGCTGAGCGAGACGGACGGAGAAGACGAGGTCCGCATCGAGAAGCGGGAGGACTGACATGGCGAGACCGAGCAGCGCGGGGCAGGCGGACGTGATTCCGGCAGTCATTCCGGCGACGGCTCCCTGGACCCGACGCCACATCCTGGACGTGGACGACTTCACGCGAGACGAGATAGAGCTGGTGATGCAGACGACGGACGCGATGAAAGAAGTGCTGGGCCGCGACGTGCCGCGGGTGCCCGCGCTCCGGGGCCGCACGATCATCACGCTTTTCTACGAGGCGAGCACGCGGACGAGGGCATCGTTCGAGCTTGCCGGGAAGGCGCTCGGGGCGGACGTGATCAACGTGGCGTCCAGCGGGTCGAGTGTGGAGAAGGGGGAGTCGCTGGTCGATACGGTACGGACCTTGCAGGCGGTGGGAGCGGACATTCTCGTGATGCGCCACGGTTCCTCCGGCGCGCCGTACCTCGTGGCCCGGCATGTCACCGCTTCGGTGATCAATGCCGGAGATGGTTGGCACGCCCACCCGACGCAAGCGCTGCTGGACCTCTATACGATGCGCCAGCACCTGGGCGATATGCGGGGCCGTAAGGTCGTGATCGTGGGGGACATAGCGCACAGCCGGGTAGCGCGGTCCAACATCTGGGCGCTGGCAGCTTGCGGCGCCGAAGTTACGGTGTGCGCACCGGCGACGCTGCTGCCAGCCGGAATCAGGCGAGGTGACCGGCCTAACGAAGATGAAGCGGCGCTCCCGCACGTGAATGCCGAAACGAACCTTGACGTGGCGATCGAGGGGGCTGACGTGGTGATGGCGCTGCGCCTGCAGAAGGAGCGCATGAGCGCGGGGTTGCTGCCGTCGATGCGCGAGTACTCGACGATGTACCAGGTAACCGAGGAGCGGCTGGCGAAGGCCTCGACCGGGGCGCTGGTGATGCACCCTGGTCCGATGAACGAAGGTATCGAGATATCGCCCGGCGTGGCGAGCAGCCTGCAGGCGGTGATCGAGGAGCAGGTGACGAACGGCGTCGCAGTGCGGATGGCGCTGCTGTACCTGCTGACGACGCGGAGGACCCAGCTTTGACGAGGCTATTGATACGTGGCAGCAGGGTGATCGACCCGGCAAATGGAATCGACGAGATCCGGGATGTCGTCATCGAGGACGGCGTCATCGCCTCGGGTGACGGCGGGAAGGCGGAAACGATCGACGCGAGCGGGCTGATCGTGGCGCCGGGGTTCGTGGACATACACACGCACTTGCGGGAGCCCGGATTCGAGCACAAAGAGACGATCGAGACGGGGACTCTGGCGGCGGCACGCGGCGGTTTCACGACCGTCTGCGCGATGCCGAATACCGAACCGCCGATCGATTCGGCGGCGGGCGTCGAGTTCGTCCTGCGCCGGGCGGCCGAGGCCGGGGTTGTGCGGGTGCTGCCGATCGCCTGCGTAACGAAGGGCCGCGCCGGGAAGGAACTGGCGGAGATGTCGGAGCTGGCCCGTGCCGGAGCGGTTGCGTTCAGCGATGACGGGTCGCCGGTGGCGGACGCGGGATTGATGCGGCGGGCGCTGGAGTACGCCGGAATGCTCCACATGCCGGTCATTGATCATTGCGAGGATCCAGAACTCGCGCGCGGTGGTGTTATGCACGAGGGCTGGGTTTCAACACGGCTCGGGCTGCACGGCGTTCCGGCGGCGGCGGAGGAGACGATGGCAGCGAGGAATATAGCGTTGGCGGAGCAGACAGGCTCGCAGGTGCACCTGGCGCACGTCAGCACGGCCGGGTCGGTGGAGTTGGTGCGACAGGCAAAGGCGCGGGGTCTCCCCGTGACCGCCGAAGTGACGCCCCACCACCTCTGTCTAACTCACGAGATGGTGATGACGGGCGCAGTGGAGGAACCGCGCGGCGGCGTGGCGACAGCCACCCGAACACGGCTTGTCTACGAAACGAACGCGAAGGTGAACCCGCCGTTGCGGACCCGCGAGGACGCGGACGCCTGCGTCGCGGGGCTGGTCGACGGGACGATCGACTGTATCGCTACCGACCACGCGCCGCACGCGGTGCAGGACAAGTTGTGCGAGTTCGACAACGCGGCGTTCGGGATAAGCGGCCTGGAGACGGCCTTCGGGTTGTGTTTATCGGCGTTGCCAATCGAAACGGTGATCGAACGGCTGACGATCGGGCCTGTACGGACGCTGGGGTTGGATGGCCGGTTGCCGGGACTCGGGACGCTGACGGCGGGCGCTCCCGGTGACGTGGTGCTGATCGATCAGGAGGCGGAGTGGACAGTGGAGCCGGCCCTGTTCGCGAGCAAGGGGCGGAACACGCCGCTCGGCGGGCGGACGTTGCGGGGCCGGGTGGTGGCGACGATCGCGGGCGGGAAGGTGGTATGGCAGGAGTGAATGAGGTAAGATTATTCTGCCCACTCTCTTATCGGAGGTGACATTATGAAGCAGAGTAAAGTTTCAGTAAGAGGTCAGACGGTGATCCCGCAGGAGATCCGCGATGAACTGGGGATAAAACCGGAATCCATCGTCGCCTGGTCTGTGCGCGATGGAATTCTTATCGGTGTACCAATACCGGAAGATCCAATAGAAGCATCCATAGGAATGCTCGCCGGCCTTGGCTACACGTTCGAGGACTTCATGGCCGACCGAAACGCCGAGCGCGAACTGGAACGAAAACATGAAGAGCGGCTGCTGAATAGCATGGGCCAGCCACCCACAAGTCCTCCGCCGGGGAAACAGCGGCGTACTACCAAGAGGCCAACGGTTGCCCGCTGACACCGTCCTTGACACCTCCGCGATGGTGGCCGCGCTGCAAGGCGAGGCTGGGGCCGACCGAGTCCTGGAGATCCTTCGGCAAGCCCGGCAGCGGCGGCTGCGTCTCCATACGAGCTTCCTCTGCATGATGGAAGTTGAGTACCTGACCATGAGGCGGTTCGGCGAATCGCGCGCGGAGCAGGTGACGGCCACGGTTCTCAATTGGCCACTCGAAGTTCACGAGTCGACTCCCGCGTGGCGGAACCGAGCAGCCAGGATCAAGTCGCGCGGCGGCCTGTCGCTTGCGGACGCCTGGATCGCCGCATTGGCCCTCTCGCTGGACGCCGACCTCGTCCATAAGGACCGCGAATTCGACTCCGTCCCAGGGCTAAGGAGCATTCGCCTGTGACCACGGCCCTCCTCGTCCTCGAAGACGGCACGACGTACCACGGCCGCGCATTTGGCGCCGCTGCTCAGTCACAGGGCGAGGTTGTGTTCGCGACGGCGATGACAGGGTACCAGGAGATGCTGACGGACCCGTCGTTCGCGGGGCAGGTGCTGGTGCTGACGTACCCTCTGGCCGGGAACTACGGGGTCAACGGCGAGGACGTGGAGTCAAAGCGGATCCAGGTGCGGGGGATGGTCGTGCGCCAGGAGTGTACGGAGCCGTCGCACTGGCGCTCGACGATGACTTTGAGCGATTACCTGGCGTCCGAAGGGGTGCCGGGAATCTCGGGCATCGACACCCGGGCGTTGACGCGCAAGTTGCGGAGCCATGGCGTGATGATGGGCGCGATCACGACGGACGAGACCGTCGAAGAGGCGTTGGTGCGATTGCGGTCCGGGCCTCGCTACGGCGAGGTGGACCTGGTGCGGGACGTAAGCACCGACAAGGCCTACGAGTGGGATAGCAGCGGCGGACAGCGGCATGTGGTCGTTGTCGATAGCGGGGTGAAGTACAACATCCTGAGGATGCTTTCGCAGCGCGGGTGCCGGGTGACGACGCTGC
>JBDSHD010000147.1:0-3608 GCA_039918655.1 Dehalococcoidia bacterium
GGCGGACGAGGTGCACACGAGTCACTGTGTGTCGGGCTCCCCGAGCTTGCGGTAGGCAGTGATCGCTGCCGGGATGTCCGCCAGGTGCAGCATCGTGCGATGTATCCGGGACGGCGGCGGGAGGCCGAGCGCAGTGACGGTCTGATCGGCGCGGGCGGTCGCCTCGGGTTCGGCACGGAGACGCATACGCAGGGTGAGGCAATCGTTATCGACGCACTCGATCTTGAGGGAGAGTACAAGGGGGCGCAGGTCGAAGCGCTTCACCTTGTTCTCTTTCCGGTGCTCAATCGGCAGGTGCTCTGAGGACAGTAGTGCGGCCACTGATGCTTCGGCGTCCTGGGAGGTTATACCGTTCCGGGGAACCTGTACTTCATACTCAGCCCACTTGACCAGGGTCTGGAGAGAAGGCCCACCGACGCTCGTCTCGGCCACGCTCACGGCCTCGATTCCGTCCGGGAGGCCACTGGCGACAGCACCGAGCACGGTCGCCGGATCGACGGCCTCGGAAAGGTGAACGTCCACGAACTCGCAATCGGAGGTGACGGCTTGCGGGAGGGGAGCGCCGAGGGAGACCTGGGGTGCAGGCCGCTTCCCCTCGGAGTAGGCGACGCTACAGCCGGCGTTGGAGACAGCGGCAATCCAGGCGTTGACGATGTCTCGGTGGCCGAGCGTGACGGCGGCGGGGGTAAGCCGGTATTGGAAGCGGAGGCGTTGGGCCTTCATGATCAGAGTCTCGTTATCGTTATCTCCTCGATGCGGTTTCCTTCGACCTTTGTGACGGTGATGCGAAGATCGTCGTGGGTGAACTCCTCGCCCTGGGCGGGAATGCGTCCCAGTCGGGCGAGGACGAACCCGGCCATCGTCTCATAGTCCTCGTCTTCCGGCAGGTCAATGCCGAGTTCTTCGTTAGCATCGTGGACGGAAATCCCGGCGTCCACCTGGAAAGTGCGTTCGTCGACCTCCACGATCTCTTCCTCATGGCGCCGGAGTTCGTCGCTGACGTAGCCGACGAGTTCTTCGAGCAGTATCTCGAGGGTGATTACGCCGGCGGTGCCTCCGTACTCGTCCACGACGACAGCCATCTGGTGTCCCGTCCGCTGGAGCTCGGCGAAGGCGGCGCCGACGAACTTCGTCTCCGGGATAAAGAGGGCGGGCCGCATCGCCAGGTCGATCCCGTTGTCCTCAACCAGGGAGCCTTCAGCGATGCCGCGAAGGACGTCCTTGATGTTGACGACCCCGACGACGTTGTCGTGATCCCCCTCGTAGACCGGAAAGCGGGAGTGGGGGTGTTCAAGGTAAAGGGCGTAGAACTGGCGGACGGTGGTACCTCGCGGGAACCAGCGGACCTCCGTGCGGGGGACCATGACCTCGTTGACGCGGCGGTCGCCGAAGCTGAAGACGCGCTCGAGGAGTTCGGCGTCGGCCTCCGCAACGGCGCCTTCTTCTGCGCCGATGCCGATCAGCATCCGCAGTTCCGCCTCGGTGACCGTTTGCGTGATGCCGGACCGGCCGCCGAAGAGAACTCGGGAGAGGAGATTGGGGGCGGCGGCAGCAGAGATCACCAGCGGCTTAAGGAGCACCATCAACCACTCCACGGGGCGGGCGACGAGCAGCGGGTAGCGGTCACCCGCATGAGCAGCGAGGATCTTCGGCGTTACCTCTCCGAAGACCGCGATAATCAGGGTCATCAGGATGGTGCCCAGAACCAGTCCGGCGGCGCCACCAATGACGTCGGCTGCCAGGACCCCACCCATGGAGGCGGCGACTACCACAGAGAGATTTTGCAGGACGACGATGAAGGCAAAGAAACGTTCCTGCTGCGCCTGCAACCGTTCCACGGAACTTGCTGCATGGCTGCCCCGTTCGACGAGATGCCGCACGCGTATGCGGCTCATGGCAATGATGGCGATCTCGATGCTGTTGACGAACGCGTAGCCGGCGATGCCCACGACGAAGAGGACCGCCGCGAGTTCCATGCTGACACCGCTGATCTGGGTGGCCTCTTGCGCCATCGCGGCCGAGGCGTCGCTAGTATACGAGATGTCCATCTAAGCAACCGGCCCCAACCGTGGGCTGAGGCCACGTCTGATTATAGCGCAGAAGGTACCGGCTGGATTAGGATTCTTGCGAACCCCAGATGTCACTTGTAGTCACCGTCTACGTTCCCAGCGGGATTGTCATGGCCGCGGATTCGCGGATGACTGTACTGCGTTCGGAGGACCGTGAGGAGGACGGCCAGAAGGTGCGTCAGCACCAGCAGTTGGTACTGTCTGACAGCGCCTACAAGATCGTGGAGGCGAGGAAGGCGCGCGTGGGAATGGCGCTGTACGACGCGGGAATAATCGACAACGAGCCGGTGGACAGCCACGTGCACCGGTTCGACGAGGAAGTGCTGGAAGAAGGCGACGACGCGCCGGTAGTGGCCTCGAAGTTCCTGGCGTTCATGAAGGAGCGTCACGCGACCTCTGCGGTGGGGTTCCACATCGCGGGGTACCGGCGGGAAGGCCGGACGAGCGTGCCATACGTGCTGGTGGGGCACACGACCCGCGAGCCGGAGATCCGGCGGGTGAACGCGACGGAGCAGTGGGCTCTGCAGTACGGGGTGGTACGCGCCGGCGACGTACTGGTGGCGAACCGGATGATCGATGAGAACTACCTGCCGCTGTTCGGAGCGATGCCGCTGCAGGAAGCGATCGATTATGCGGTGCACCTGATCCGGACGACGATCGACACGCTGCGCTTCGAGCCGCGCTTCCCGACGGTGGGTGGGCCGATCGACGTGCTGGTGGTGCAGCCGGAAGGGATGCGCTGGGTACAGCGCAAGGAGCTACGGGGGGAGCGGTGAGTGGTGGAGTGGTGATTAGTGGCTGGTGAATTGTTACGTCGAACTGACAGAGAACAGACGCCAGCTGCCTTCGATCCCCTTCAGCTCGTGCTCGCCACGCTCGGCGAACGAAGCACTCCCGCCTAGCATCAAGTCTCGTACTGTTGAGGAAGTCCAGAGCTCGCCGTCGGCTGCCTGCTGCTCTACGCGTGCAGCAAGGTTCACTGCGATGCCCGAAATGTCGCCATCTTCATGAACCTCGATCTCCCCGGCATGGACACCGGCGCGGATCTTCACGCCGATCCCGGAGAGAGCCTCACACATCTCGAGTCCACATGAAACCCCCTGTGACGGCACCTCGAAGACGGCGAGCAATCCGTCACCAGTGCTCTTGACCACGCGTCCTCGGTGCTGATCGATGAGGCCACGAGTGATTCGGTCATGGCTGTCCAGCACTTCGTGCCATTTTGAGTCGCCGACTGCCGAAGACTGTCGCGTCGAGTCTACGATGTCCGTGAAGAGGACCGTCCCGAACTGACGGGCGGACGTGCGCTTTACGGAAGTACCGGTGGCGAACTCGATCTGTTTGTCGGCGACCTCGCGCCAATTGGGCATGATCCAGTGAAAATGATCGCCGCCTTCGACCTCGACGTAGGAAGCGCCGGGGATGAGGTCTGCCAGAAGGCGTCCCATGGCTACGTGCAGAACGCTATCACCCTTCACGTGCATTACCATCGTTCGCGCACGGATGCGCTCCGGCGCGTCTCCTGCGTCGAGCGACACG
>JBDSHD010000148.1:0-3612 GCA_039918655.1 Dehalococcoidia bacterium
AGGAGGAGCTTCTCAGTCAGTGTGGTTTTCCCCGCGTCCGGATGCGAAATAATGGCAAAGGTGCGTCGCCTGGCGACTTCTCGCGCCAGTTCATCGGACAACGACTTTTCAATCGGGGAAGACATAGACGTTCCTTCATTTAGTCAAGGCACCAGATGGGCGCTAGGGAATGTTTTAGCATCTGGCAGAGGAGAAAACTACTGACGCTCCCACGGTCTTCCCTGATGGGTGACTTTCAAGTTGGAGTTGCGCTAGACTCTTTTCCCGATGCCACGCCAGCGGGAAATTAATAGTGTAAGGGTTGCGAGGGAATGAGCCAATTTCGTCTGGTCTTTCGGGTCCATGCCATCCAGCGGATGTTTCAGCGCAGAGTCAGTGAGGAAGAGGTCAAGCAAGTCGTCTCGGTAGGGGAGACCATCGAGACGTACCCGGAGGATAAGCCCTTTGCAAGCCGCCTCATGCTAGGCTGGAGCGGCTCCCGTCCGATCCATGTGGTGGTAGCAGACAATGTTGCGGCTCAAGAAGCCATCATTATCACCGTCTACCAGCCGGATGCAGAGGAGTGGGAGGCTGGCTTTAAGAGGAGGAAATGCCGATGACTTGCGTGATCTGTAAGAATGGGGAGACGCGGCCAGGAACGGCGACGGTCACGCTCGAACGCGAAGGCGCGACGGTCGTGATCAAAAGAGTACTAGCCCGAGTGTGTAAGAACTGCGGGGAGGAATACGTGGATGAAGGAATCATGGCCCGTCTTCTGAAGACAGCTGAAGAGGCTGTGCGGGCAGGGGTGCAGGTGGACGTCAGAACCTACGAAGCAGCCTAGGCAAGCGCCGCGCGGTTATTCTCATCAGTTTTAATTCCCCTCTGCCATCAGCTGTTCCCTATAAGCGCGTTGTCAATCGTGTCAGCACGATCTTTCCAGCATCAGGAAAATTGTTAGTCCTTCGGGAACAACAAATATCGTCAATGGATGGGAACGGGTAGCCTGTTGGTCTCCGGTGCTCATGCAACGCGCGGTCTCGGAAGAATGAGAGGGAGCGGCCAGGTGCCCTTCTTGCTCGCAGAGCCCCCACGGTGAAACGGTGGTCGCTCGATGCGCGCAGTTAAGGGCAACCTCGACCGCTCCCTTTAATAGATGTTAGGGGCAGGGGAGGATTTCGGCTTGACGCGCGCAATCGAGGATCGACCAGGCTACCCTTGAAAATAAAGTAGGGGAGGAGGGGATGGAGCCTGATGATCTTCTGTGCTCGCGCAACGCGCGGCCTCAGAAGGCCCTCGTTGGACGCGCGCACTGGAAGACCGATCAGCCCCGTCCCTGAAGAGATAACGAGCGAGTTTGGAGGGATCATCTGTTAGTAACGGTGGTTCTGCAATCCGCGCAATGAACCCTGCAAGTACTGATATTCCTCCTCTTCGAAGTGTTGACACCTTTATCGGGGAGACGTAGCTTGTATCAACCTCCTTATCCTCAGATGGAGATTCCGTTTCAAAACGGAAATAAAGGGGTCGAACGGAAATAAAGAAACGGAAATAAAGGGGTCGGGAGTCTTTGTTTTGTGACCGGGTGCGCGGCGTCTCCGAGGTTCATCCCCAGGGGCAAATGCCGTAACCGTTTCTCGAAATCGCCGTGAGCTGAGCGTGTCAGGACCTGACCACTGCATTCTCCTCCCATCACCCATCGACCCCATTAGTGTAGCGCCAGCACATCTGAGAGAACACCGAACAAGACCGAGGTGTTCATTTCAATTTGCACAGAACATCCCTTCAGGACTAGCAGGGGAACCTGTTGCACAAACAAATTGCAACCTAGGTGTTACTATGTATAATAGATGCCAGGACCTCCTGGAGGAAGACACGATGGACTACCACTTTTTGCCGTGTGCGCGAGACCAACTCTCTCTGCTGCCCCCTGCGTTGCAGGACTGGTTGCCGGAGGGCGACCTGGCCTGGTTCATCCTGGACGCGGTGGCCCAGATGAACCTGACGGTCATGACCCGGACCTATCGAGCGGATGGCTGGGGACCGGCGGCGTACGCGCCGGCCATGATGGTGGCGCTATCGCTGTATGCGTATTGCCTGGGAGAACGGTCGAGTCGACGGATCGAGCGGCTGTGCCAGCGGGATGTGGCCTTTCGGGTGATCACGGCCAATCAGGGCCCCGATCACACGACCATCGCCCGGTTCCGGCAGACCCACGAGACCGAACTCGCCACACTCTTCACGCAGGTGCTGCGGCTCTGTGTGGAGGCGGGCCTGCTGCAGGTGGGGATCGTGGCGCTGGACGACACGAAGATCACGGCCAACGCGGCGTTGGCGTCGAATCGGACGGTCGAGACGATCGCGGCGGAGGTCTCCAGGATGCTGACCGAGGCCCAGGCCACGGAGGCGGCGGAGGATCGGCAGGATGGCCCAGCGCGGTGCGGCGACGAGTTGCCCGAGGCCTTGCGGGATCAGCAGAGCCGGCTGGCCCGGTTGCAGGCGTGCCAGGCGCGGTTGACGCAGGAGGCGGCCACGGTGCAGCAGCAGGCCACGACCGAGACGCGGCAGGCCGAGGAGGCCGCCACCGGGCAGAAGAAGCGGGGCCGCAAACCGAAGGCGCCCGAGGCGGCTGCGGACCGTGACGCTACGGCGAATGTCACGGATCCAGACAGCCGCATCATGAAGACGCAGGCGGGCTACGTCCAAGGCTACCACGCGCAAGCGGTGGTGACGGAGGCGCAGCTCATCGTGGCGGCGGAGGTGACGCAGGAGGAGAAGGACCTCAAGCCATTGCACCCGATGCTCAAACGGGCGCAGGCGAATCTCAAGGCCATCGCGTATCCGCACACGCTGGGGACGGCTCTGGCCGATGCCGGCTATGGCAGCGAAGCCAACTTGACCGCGGCGGATCCGGCAGGGCCCGCCTTATTGATCGCCACAAACAAGGACTGGAAGCAGCGCCAGGCGCTGCGGGAGCAGCCGCCGCCACGCGGCCGCGCTCCGAAGGGGCTGACGGCCCGCGACCGCATGGAGCGCACGCTGCTGACGACGCGTGGTCGGCGCCTCTACACGAAGCGCGGCCAGACCGTGGAGCCGATGTTTGGACAGATCAAGAGTGCCCGGGGCTGTGACGGGTTTATGTGTCGCGGCACGGCCGCCTGTGACAGTGAGTGGAAGCTGCTCTGAGCCACGCATAATCTGTTGAAGCTCTGGCGAAATGGGAAGGCGGCCTGGATAAGTCGGCGCACGGGCCGCGTCCCATAGCGGTGTGGTCGGGGAAGCGGAAAAAAGAACGGGAGATGATCCGCTCGAAATCCCCGCTCCATCATGGCGTCAGCAAGAAAAGACCCGGCATGGCACACCGCGAAGCCCGTTCAGGGTACCAGACAGCTCGATCATGGGTTTGTGCAACAGGCTCTTTGGCATTCGAAATAAACTTATGGACCCACGGCAACCATCGCTCGCACCCTGCTCGATCACCAGAGACCACTTGATAGTCAACATCCACCCCTGTCACATTTCGGAAACTCCAGCTGCCGTCGGTATTGACCATGGCCCCCGCTCGCACCCCGGTGTCCGCCAGCTGTTGGGCGTGAGCCTTGGTTTCCTTGCCCACCAACACCTTGGCAAACC
>JBDSHD010000149.1:0-7373 GCA_039918655.1 Dehalococcoidia bacterium
GCCCATCACCGTGTATTCCCGCCGGTAGGGGGCGCCGATATCCCCGGCAAACGCGTTCCCGCCGTTGATCCCGATCCTGTGTCGCAGCGCCAGGCCCGACTGGCCCAACCACGAATCCAACGCCAGCGCCAGCCTGAGCGCGTTGGCCGAGTCCTCCTCGCGGGCGATCGGCGCGCCGAACACGACGATGAACTTCACGCCTTCAACGTAAATGTCGTTGGAGGCCAGGAACCCGCCGTACTGCTCTATCAGGCGCACCAGCTTGCCCGTGTACTCCTGCAACTGGCCCAACGCCGCCTCGGGACCCTGAGTCTCCGCCAGTCCTTCAAAGCCGGTCGTGTGGATGAACATCACGACAACGCCGCGATGCTCTCCCGCCGATGCCGAGCCGTGCCCGCGCAGCGCCCACAGTACGGGCGGTGGCAGGTACGCTTCGATGTCGATGCCGGACGGTATGCGGGGCTCCTTACTGGGCTGAGCCCTCTGACCTGGACCCCTTACGGAACTGATCAGTCTGAATTCACCTCGATGTTCCACGTCCCAATCCGCGCCGATCATCTCTGGCGTGGCCATCACCTCGCCCGCGCTCGCCGCCCCTTCTGCATCGACGACGCGGTTAACATCGTCACCGAAGATCACGTGCTGAAGCCGGGTTCCCGGTTCGCCTACCGCGACTGACCAAAACTCACCGCTGTGGACCCCAATGCTGACGCTTGGCTTGTGGCGCTCGCGGCCGATTCGCAGGCCCGGCTGCTTCTTGTTCTCCCGCTGCATCTCCAGCGCCGTTCTTGCCGCTCGCTCAGCATGGCCGACTCCGTCAAAGAAGAGCAGCAACGCGTCACCACCGAACTTCAGGTTGTGCCCGCCGTTGGCGCGAGCGGCATCGATCATGGCCGTAAAGTACCGATTGATGATGTCGGTGAGCATCTCGGCGCCTTCGCGGCCCGACTCAGCCAGTCGCTCGGACATGCTCGTGAAGCCGGAGATGTCGGCCATGAGCAGCGTGCCGCTCACCTTCTCGATCCAGGGGATGGCCGCTCCCGGCCTCTCGGCAAGGGCGCGCAGGATCAGAGGCGATACGTACGCCGAAGCGATGTCGCTACCGTCTGCGCGGGGTGCCGTGGGTGTGTCTATGTCGAGCTTGCCTGCAACCTTCACTCTGCTCCATCCGTGCCTCGGTGAGGCGCCGGCCGGCCGGCGCCTCACCCACGGTATCTATTGCAGAGTGTAGCTGAGTGTGCCCGCGTTGGGCGCGCGATCAAGCTTGCCTGCGTTCGGCGTGCCCGGGATACCGCCCTGGACTTCCACGTACCACTTGATCGTGCTTCCCGGTGCGATTCCGGCCTTGCTCGCCTTGAACTTGAACGTCAATTGGTTGCCGACAACCGTCACGGTGAGGCCTTTGGGGCCGCCGGTAACCCTACCGGCGTCGTACTTCATCTGTGTGTTCACAGGAGAAGTGACGAATATTCTGTACGAGAACTTCTTGTCGATCGGGGCAACGGTTGTCAGCTTGATCGTGATGTCGTCTCCTACGTTACTCATCACGCAGTCGATAATGTCCCCGGCCGGCCGCGGCGAATCCCCGGCCGGATCGCACGCTATCGAGAACACCACGTCGTCCGTCCCCGTGCCACCGAGGCCCTCGTCGATGCGCACTGTTGCCTTCGGCGGGATTGGCGCTGCCGCATAAGTGTGAGACACCGTGAACGTGGCGTTCCCCAGGCCGTCGATCGTCACCGGGACAGTGCTCAACCCGTTAGGCGAGAGCACGCCCGCCATGGATGTGCCGTCCCCGAAGTCCCACGTGAAGGTGATGTCGTTGGTCAGAGATGTGAAGCCCGTGATCGTCGCCGGGAAGCTCGTAGCACCCGCTGTGAACTGGCGATCCGCCCCGGCGTTCACTGAAATCGCACTCAAGTATCCAGCCTTCGCCGTGTGTACGGACGTGTTGCACTGCGTGTCCTCGACCTGGAGGTAAATCTCTTCCTGGGGCAGGCCCGACGCCGGAACCGTGAACACGAACTCACCGCTCGTCTGGCCGGCAAGCGTTTGCTGGAACGGCACAATGTTTCCCCCGGCAATGCGCAGGGCGACTATTCGCGCCAGCCCGCTTGCGTCGCTGGCTTTCACCGTGATCTCCGAGGCGCCACCGACTGCTCGGATATCAACCCGGTCGATGACCGGCCCGCGCCCGTCGGAGGCGCTACACCGTCGAACCTCGACCGTCATGTTGTTCCACAGCCGCTCCACGCCCGTAACTGGTTCAACCACACCACTGGTGCATCTGAACTGCCCCGGTATCACCACCAGCGCCTGGTCCACGGAGTTGGCGCCTCGGAGACTATTGATCGCGATCGGTTGGGAGGGAGTGAACCCCGTGAGGCACTCCTGCGGCTCAGTGACTCCCTTCTCCCACTCGAACATCCGGCGGGATATCAACGGGTCGTAGTTGGACAGGTCGATGTATGACCCGCCCGTGACGATCAGTCCACTAACGGGTGGTGGCTCGGCCGCATGAGGATGGCGCGCATCGAGGTCGAAGACCCCTCGCGGTTGCACTGCCCGGCCCATGGTTGCCTGGGCGTCTAAGTCGAGGTCGTACCAGCGCCCGTCCGGTGTCACGTGCTCGTTCAAGGTGTGGGTCGTGGTGACGCTCGTGATCGCTGACGTTGTGTCTACCGTAGTGAGCGAGAAGGAGTATCCGACGTTTTCGGCCGTCACAACAGGGCTGAGTGTTCTGAGTGCACTGACCGCTTGCGGCTGCACCGCGTACATCGTCAATCCGTAGTACGTTGTCTGTACCGCCGACTTAACGTCGTACACGCTCAGCGGGTTTTGCGCCAGGACGTAGTCGCGAAGCGTCTTGGCGTGGGCTTCACCGGCCGTCAGGCCGCTGTTCATGAGATTGTCCGCGAAATTCCCCATGATCTCTTCGGTGCCGGCGATTCCTTCGTCGTCACCGATGCCAAAGCCTGTGCTCGCCACCCAGATCGCCTTTTGCCGCGCTGCGGCCTGCGCGAAGTCAAGTGACGGGTCGAAACCGTCCTGCGGCGCCGCAGTGAGCCCGTCGGGCGCGTTGAACCCGGCGTGACAACCCATGGTGAACACGATCGATCCTTCAAGGACCGGGATTCCGCCTCCGGCGTTCGCCACGTCATCCGCCATGAGCGCGTCGCCGAAGTTTCCCGTGTTAAACCCGTTGGCCGATAGCCCGGCGTAGTGCGTGAAGTGCGCGTTTGGTGAGCCAATGTCTGGTGCGCGGCACGCGGGATTGGCTCCCTCGTCCAACAGGCGGCATCGCATGTCGTCTGCGGTCCATGTGTCGCTAATCAGCGGGTCGACGTCGGCCAGGCCGGTCGCCAGGTTGTCGGCGATCACCTGCGAACCGTCATCGAAGAAATCGTACCCCGACACGAAGCCCGTCGACGGGGCAAGGACGCCGTTGCTATCCAGGAACGCCTGTGCCGCGGCGCTGATCTCCTCCGGGGACTCTACGAGGCGTCCCACCGCCTTGTCGGGGATCGGGAACTCCCCACCCTGCCAGGGGTCCAGCAGGCTGTCAGCTACATAATGGTCGCTCAGCATGTAGCCCTGCAAGATTGCGATGTAAAGAGGCGACCCCGGTGTGAGCATTGAGTCGATCAGGTAGTCCTTCTCGTTGCCGATGATGGCGTGGTCCTGGATCCGGCGGAACGGCAACATCTGGTCGTTGCCCAGGAGTTGCAGGTGCTCCACCGCGTCGTACGGCGGCGCTTGCACGATGTCCCGGATCTGCGTAACGACGCTGTTCGCAGCGTCAACGCTGCAGGGGTTCTGGTCCCAATTGTCGTAGATCGTGCTCGGCAAGGAGATAACGTCGCCACGTACGCTCGGGTGCTGTGCCACTAGCACCATGTCCGCCAGGAAGGCGTCCCACGCGGCTTGATCCATGCCGTAGATCGTGCGGAAGCGCTGCTCCTGGATGACGAACAAGGCATTGGCGGCGTCATCCTCAACCGTGCCTGGGTTGTTGTAATCGTGCAGAACTGTAGTCGTGCTCGTCGCGCCCGTTGTCACCAATGACTCACCCAGGCAGGCAGGGCCGAGGTCGAACTCGACATCGGGGGGCTCGATGACTTCGATAGAGAGGGAGTAGGGCTGTTCCGTGCTGTACGCCTCGTTCGCGCCAAACACCGCCACGTAGAACCGCGTGCCTCCCTCTGTTGAGCGCGCCCAGGCCGTCTCGTCTGACAGGCCGCGAGAGGCAGAGAAGTCGGCGACGTTCAGGTTTCCACCCGGCAGATCGTTTAGCCCGATGTCGTCCAGGGTCACGTCGACGGCAGTCACGTCGTTGCCGATCTTGGAATAGCCGATCTTCGAGAATCCGATCTTGGAGAACCCGATGTCAGCCCAGGACGCGCCAGACGAGGCAAAGGTCGAAAGACCGATCTTGGAGAATCCGATCTTGGAGAATCCAATCTGCGAGTACCCGATCTTGGAGAATCCGATCTTGGAATACCCGATCTGTGAGTACCCGATCTTAGAGAATCCGATCTTGGAGTATCCCAGGGTCGAGAGCCCGATCTTGGAGAATCCGGCGGTTGACGTTCCGGCCGGCGCCTCTGCTATGAGTGCGATGTCATAGTCCGCCGGTAGACCCGACAGCGTTGCCAGGATCTCGCTGGCGCCCTTGATCGGCTGGTTGTCCGGCTGGCGGATCTCGAAAATGTCGATGTCGCCTTGTTCTTGCAGGAAGGAGATGTAAGAAGCGTCCGCAAACAACACCGAGCCGTCCGCGGGTAGATTGTTGGGCTCGTGCCTCGTCCGCGCCGCCTCGTCGTTCGGCACAGTATTGACGATGAAGAAGTCGGAAGCGGTGCCGCCTTCGCCATCGGTAACGATCATGTTTCCGCTAATCGGCTCAGTTACGGGAAGCGAACCGGTTACCAGGCCGGTAGAGAGCAAGGGGTCGTGTTCCTCCTCCACATCGGCCACGGGATCTCCGGCGATCTGCCACTCGGCGGAGTGAACGTCAGGCACACCCGGATCTATGAACCGGCCTCTCAAGATCGCAGGTTGACCTGCCAGTGTCTCCACGTCCAGGGCGTTGACCAGGGGCGGGGCGTTGACGACGTTGAGCGCGGGGATTGGGTCACTGTCTCCGGCTGTGCCGCCGCTTACGGCTGTGTTGGTGACGGCAGCATTGTCGGTGACTGTGAGAGAGGCACTGTACACGCCTTCGTCCTCGAACAAGAACAAGGGGTGCTGCGTTGTCGTCGTCTCGCCGTTAATATTCCAGTCCCACGAGACAATAGTGCCGTTGGGGTCGTACGACAGGTCGATGAACTGGATGATGTCACCCTCTCGTGGGGCGGTCGGAGCGAAATCGAATTTCGCAACTGGCGTTCCGTCCAGGGCGCGGCTGACTTCAGCGTCGGTGAAGCCTTTTCCGGCCAGCACCGTCAAGGTGCTCAGCAGCGCAAGCGTCAGCGATATTCGAACGAATGTAGTGAGTGACATAGATAACCCTTTCCCCTTGTGGGGTATAACCGGTCGAACAGCCTCAAGTATCATGGCGATCTTCACCAAAAGTCAACGAAAAGTGAGCATCGGTCCCTCATTTAATGTCCGAACTAAGACGGATCATTCACCCTCGGCGTGCGTGGTGGCATGACGTTCAAGCCTTGACAGGCCAATGGCCTGCGCCGAGAATGCGGACGCACGGTTCTCGGGAGGGCATCACCCCACAGCCTGGGTAGACCTGGAAAGGATAAACACATGAGTCGCACACTCGTCCTCGTCGGCACCCGCAAGGGCGCTTGGATCTACTCCTCCAACGACCGCAGGAACTGGGCCGTGTCGCAGCCCATGCTCCCCGGCTGGTCGTTCTACGGCCTCTCCGCCGACCTCCGGCGCGACCCACCGCGCCTCTACGCCGCCGCCAACCACTGGGCCTGGGGCCGCTCCGTGGCCAAGAGCGACGACTTCGGTCAGACCTGGGACTATCGAAGTACCGGCCTCGCGTTCCCGCCCGATATGACGAGCCCGAGCAAGCACCCCCTCGGCGAATGGGTCCAGGCCGCCCCCGGTACCATCGGCAACATTTGGAGCGTCACACCTGGTCACGATAACGAGCCAGGCGTCGTGTTTGCAGCCACCCAACCGGCCGGCCTCTTCCGCAGTGAAGACTGGGGCGCCAGCTGGAAGCCGGTCGAGTCGCTTAACCGGCACGAAAACCGCCAGTACTGGTCCGGCAGCGGCGGTGGCGACTCCAACGTCCACTCGGTGCAGATCGATCCGCGCGATCCCCGCCACATCTATCTTTGCGTAAGTTCCGGCTGCTCGTACCAGTCACGGGACGCGGGCCAGACCTGGGAGATGTTCTCCCACAACGCCATCCCGGAACATCCGGGCGCGCTAGCATTCATCGCGCAGTTCGCCGATCAGATGACTGTGCCGCTTCCCCCGGGCAAGGACCCCGCTGGCCTCGACGAACTCCACGCGATGCGCCTCGACGTCAAGCAGCCCGGCCGCATCTGGGCTCAGGCCCACTGGGGCGTCTTTCGATCCGACGACGACGGCGCAACCTGGGCCGACATCACGAAGGGCCTTCCCTCGTTCCACGGCTTCCCGATCGCCGTCACCAAGGCCGGTGCCGACGCCGTCTACGTCGTGCCCCTGGACTATGGCCAGGACAACTTCCGCGTCGTCCCCGGCCAGTTCACCGTCTACCGCACGGAGGACACCGGTGCTTCCTGGCAACCCCTCACCAACGGCTTGCCCGGCCCCGACGACTATCAGTCCGTCTACCGCGAAGCCATGGACACAGACTCACTAGATCCCGCCGGTGTCTACGTCGGCACCACGAACGGTGGGGTTTACGCCAGCGCCGACCGAGGCGACTCCTGGGTACGCCTTCCCGGCACCTTGCCGCCAATCCTCAGCGTGACGGCTGCGGTGATAGATTAGTGTGGTGATGCCCCGAATCCCACTCGTCGACCCTGACAACGCTACGCCCGAACAGCGCGCCGCCTACGACGACGGCGTTCAGCGCTACGGCCAGATGACCAACATGAAGCGCACCCTCCTGCACTCCATCCCGGCCTACCGCGCTCTCATGGAGTGGTATCCCCTGCGTGACACCGTCCAGCCCTTCCTTGGCGAGCGACTCACCACCATCTTCGCTCATTCCATCTCAGCTGACACTGACTGCCTCATCTGCTCCACCTACTTCCGCCGCATCCTCATCGATGCCGGTGAGGACCCCGACGGGCTGGCGTTGGACGAACGCGAGCAGATGGTCGTGGACTTCGGCCGCGCCCTGGCGGCGCCCGGTGCCCGTATCCCCGACGATCTCTACGCCCGCATCTCGGCGGAGTTCACGAAAGAGC
>JBDSHD010000150.1:0-3775 GCA_039918655.1 Dehalococcoidia bacterium
GGCGCCATGCTGCGGATTGCATTCAATTCCTTAGCGAACGTTCCCTGGTCTACTTTGTGCAGCCAGGGTGAGTCGATCGTCGCCCAGAAGGTCTGGCCCTCTCGCAGGTCCTTCTCAGAGAGGTCACGCGCATCCTGGGGTGGATCCGCAAGAAGCGCTCCGAAGCAGTCGGAGCTAAAGAACGCGCCCGACTTGTCATCGTAGAAACCGGTGGTAGAGGGGTTATCGAACGCCGGCGGCCTGACAGCAGTCAGCGTGCGGTCGCCTATCGTAAATCTCTCTCCGGGATTGACGAAATTGACTCTGTCCATTGGCAGAGGCGCGGAGAGACTCATGATGCCGACGCCGAGGAACGTCGTGATCACGCGCAGCTTGGGATTCTCCGCGAGCAACTGGTGCAGGCTGCCGATATGGTCGGCGTCCGTGTGCGTGAGCCAAATCCACCTCAGGTCGGCTGGATCGATGACCGAACGCAAAGTCGCCATGAAATCCGGGCTTTCCACCACCGTGCCCGTGTCGACCAGCATTGGCTCCGTCCCCTTGAGGACGAAGGCGTTGACCGGGACATGACCGAATCCCGGGATTGGGAAATTCGAGGTTATAACCTCGATGTCGGGCGCGGGCTTATAGGAGTTCACTGCTTCATCTCCCCGCGGTGCAGACTAATACCCTTCGTCATTTTTCTGTCCTTTCTCCCCGACTGCGTCGGGACTGCCTAGTGCCACCAGAATGCGGTAGACGACATCTACCGCCTGGCGCGTGGTTAGATCCTGGTCATCGAATGCCTTCCATACGTAAAAGTCAGTCAGCGCCATCGTCTCCTTGACCACCCGGCGCGGGACATCAAAGGGTCGCATCGCTTCGCCGACCAGCGCCTCTCGCATCGCTCGCTCGTTGGCGACATAGTCGGCCAGTCCCGCGACCTCGCTCTGCTCGCGGCGCGCGACCCCAATCTGCAACGATCCCCGTTCATACATCGCGAACAGTTCGCGCACGAGCCGCAGCACTCGCTCCTGGAGAGTCGAGAGGCCGTCGAAGATCGCTGGCGTCGGCGGCAAGAGCAGGGCGATCACCTTTTTTGTGCACCCCGCCACGAGGTCGTCGATCGTGGGATAGTGGTTGTAGACAGTTCGCAACGCCACATCAGCCCGCTCGGCGACGTCCTGCATGCTCGTCGCCACGACCCCCTTCTCGTTATGCAACTCGAACGTCGCGTCGACAATCCGCCGTCGTGTCTCCTCCACGGCCTCGAGTCGCTTCCCCAACGTGTACTTGCGCGGTGCCATCGGTGTCTTCCTTTTCTTTTGCCTATCGTGTGCATGCAATTAAAGCACGGGTTAATGTCCGTGTCAACACCGCCCCAGGGTCACAAGTCGCCAACACATAGTAAAGTGGTCGAATGAAAGTGCTTGACTTCACCGACATCCTGTACGAAAAGCACCATCGCGTACGCGGCGCCGCCTGGCTCACAATCAACCGGCCCGACCTCATGAACTCGTTCACCGGCCACACCCTGGACGAAATGAAGGTCGCGATTGACAATGCCGCAGCCGACTCCGAAGTCGGCGTGCTCGTCATCACCGGCGCCGGCGACCGTGCCTTCTGCGCCGGCGGCGATGTGCGCTGGCTGCAGGAGGTCCAATCTGGCAACGACCAGGTCGCAATGGACCCGCACGCCGGGATCGAGGACTTCCTCAAACCGGTCATCGCCAGGGTCAACGGTTATTCGATAGGGGGCGGCAACCACCTCGCCTACTTCTGCGATTTCACCATCGCGTCCGAGCGAGCAACCTTCGCCCAGGTCGGCCCCCGTGTCGGCAGTCCCGCCGCTGGCCACTGGGTGTCGTACCTCACGCATGTAGTGGGCGCGAAGAAGGCGAAGGAAATCTGGATGCTCACTCGCCGCTACTCCGCAGCCGAGGCGCTGGAGATGGGGCTCGTCAACGCCGTCGTCCCGCACGAACAACTGGACGAGGAAGTGGACAGGTGGTGTGCAGAGTTGATGCAGAAGAGCCCAGCCTGCCTCAAGATCCTCAAGGCCTCGTTCCGCGAGGTGTTCCAGCCGCTGCGCCAGCCCCACCGCGACTGGGTGGGCGAGATCGCCCCCGAGTTCTACGCCAGCGGCGAGGCGGACGAGGGCAAGGACGCCTTCCTCGAACGCCGCGAACCCGACTTCTCACGCTTCCCGAGGTGACTCCGCGCCTACAACAGACGCGCGTGCAATTCCTGTGACAACAGCCAAGGAGGAAATCCCCGTGTACGAAGAGATTCTGTACGACATCGAAGACCCGGTCGCCACAATCACTTTCAACCGGCCCGATCGGCTCAACGCCCTCACCGCCCGCACTCAGGTTGAACTGAAGCATGCCCTGATACGTGCCGAGTCCGATGAACGCGTCGTTGGCATCGTGCTCACCGGTGCGGGCCGGGCCTTCAGCGCGGGGGCGGACATGGGGACACTTGGCCAGATCGCCCGAGCCGGGAAGATCGAGAAGGACGAAGGGCTCGCGAAGATGGAGTCCGAGTCCCGAGGCCGGAACGTTGATCCGGAATTCGGCGTCACCTGGAGCTTCATACCTTCATTGACGAAACCCGTCATCGCCGCGGTCAACGGGCCTTGCGCCGGAATGTCGTTCGCCATCGCCGCCATGTGTGACCTGCGCTTCGCGTCCGGCAAGGCTCTGTTCACAACGTCGTTCTCGCAACGAGGCCTCATTGCCGAGCACGGACTGAGCTGGATACTCCCAAGGTTGCTGGGGCCCTCCCGCGCCCTTGACCTGCTCTGGAGCGCGCGAAAGATCGGCGCCGACGAGGCCGCGCAACTCGGCCTCGTCGATCGCATCGTTGCTGATGGGGAAGTCGTGTCGGCGGCCCGCGATTACATCGTGAACCTCGCCAGCAGCTGCTCGCCAACTTCAATCATGATCATGAAGCGGCAGGTGTACCTCCACCTGATGCGTCCGCTGCACGAGGCTATGGGCGAGTCGAACCGCCTGATGGCCGAGAGCCTGGCGCGGTCAGACTTCCGTGAGGGCGTGGCGTCGTTCGTCGAAAAGCGACCGCCCGCGTTCGGGCGAATCGCTTCGGCCTAGATTCAGCCGGGCCGCGGCCGCCTACTCAGAAATCCTTATGTAGTCCATCCAATTGTCCTAAAGATTGGCGGCTGCTAGACTGCCGCTTCGGAGGATAGTGAAATATGGAACTAGTTTGGCTTATTCCCGTTGCGGGAGTGGCCGCAGTCCTGTACGCAGCCTGGCTCGCCCAGGACGTGCTCAAGCGCGACACCGGGACGCCGGAAATGCAGGACGTGGCCGATATGATCTTCGAGGGCGCAATGGCCTTCCTGCGACGGCAGTACAGCACAATCGCCCTCTTATCCCTGGTCACCGCTGTCGTCATCAGCGTCATCGTCGGCGCCGTCTCCGAGGGCGTGAAAGCGATCGAATTCAACAACGGCTCGATAGAATACGGCGCCGTCACCGTCGACCAGTGGGAAGAGGGCCTTCTTACCGGTCTGGCCTTCCTGTTTGGAGCCGCCTGCTCCGCTCTGGCGGGCTATATCGGCATGTACATCTCGGTCCGCTCTAACTCACGGACCGCCTCCGCCGCTACGCGCAGCCTCAAGGAAGCAATCACCGTAGCCCTTCGGGGTGGCGCAGTCTCCGGCTTCCTCGTCGTCGCCCTTAGCCTGATCGGAGTTTCCAGCATCTTCCTCCTGTTCACGGAGGCGCTCGGCAACGACGAAGCGATCGGCCCCTTCCTCATCGTCGGCTTC
>JBDSHD010000151.1:0-8586 GCA_039918655.1 Dehalococcoidia bacterium
TGATGGCTTGAGCGGGTGTCATTGGAGACAAGCCCCTACAGCGAGCGAGGACAACCTCGTTTTGCATCATCAGGCCCTCGAGGTCGTCGACACCCTTCTTGATGCGCATGAGGATCTCCCGGGTCCGGGTATCGAAGTCGTCCGGGACGTCCCAGGCGACACCTCCGGGCCGGAAGTAGTTGTACATCATGCGCTCGCCGGTGATCTCCTCGAAATAGTCCTGGACGTACTCCCGGTCCCGGAACGCGTACATGAAAGACGTGCCGATGAAACCGACGTCAGTGCCGAAGGCCCCAACGAACATGAGGTGGCTCGTTACGCGGTTAAGTTCGGCAAGAATGACACGGATGTACTGAGCGCGCTCCGTGGGCGTTATTCCACCAAGCTTCTCGACCGCCTCGACCCAGCAGTGCTCGGTATTGAACTGGGCGAGATAGTCGATGCGGTCGTGAAAGCCGATCACCTGGCGGTAGTCCAGGTTCTCAGGCAGCTTCTCGTTTCCCCGGTGCATGTAGCCGATGACGGGATCGAGGTCAGTCACCACTTCCCCGTCAACTGTGATGACCATGCGGAACACGCCGTGGGTGGCGGGATGCTGCGGACCGACGTTGACGTTGATGTCAATCGTTTCAAGTTCGCGCTCGCCGGGCACCAGTGTCTCGCGGGCCATGCTAGCTGTTCTCCGCTGAGAACGACTTGAGTGCTTCGGCGACGTACTTTTTCTCATCCTCTGTGGACATCCCTTGAGCGCGAGCATCGGAACGAGCCTTCGTGATCACTTTGGCCTTGGCCTGCGCCATCTCAATCTTCGACATCGCGGGCTTCGGCGGAGCCGGTGCGGGAGCGCCTGCACCAGCCTCCAATTCGGCGGAGAACCCCTTGAGTTTCTCGGCGACGTACTTCTTTTCGTCTTCTGTGGACATTCCCTGAGCGCGAGCATCGGAACGAGCCTTCGTGATCACTTTGGCCTTGGCCTGCGCCATCTCAATCTTCGACATTGCAGGAGGCGCGGCGCCCGTCGTTGGGGGCGCCGATGCAAGCTCCTCCTCGAATCGAGCGAGGGCGTCCTGAACCGCTTTCTTCTCATCTTCCGGCGATAGACCTTCGGCACGTGCCTTCTCACGAGTCTTCGTGATTATTGCGGCTTTCTGCTGCGCGATCTGGATCTTCATCGCCTTCTCGTCGACGACAGGCGCCGCACCGGTGGCCGTCGCCATCTGCCGCTTCGCGTCTTCCACCGCCTGGAGATAATCCTCCTGCCACTCCTCGATCTCGGCGAGAGGATGACTCTTGCGTAGGAGGAAGTAGCCGAGGCCTTCCTCTGTCAACAGAGGCCGCAAGTCTGGATGTCCGTCGTAGACGATGCCGAACATCTCATGGGTTTCGCGCTCGTGCCAGTTCGCTGCGGCCCAGAGATGGCTGACTGTGGGAACGTGGATGTCATCGTATGGGCAACGCGTCTTCACGGCGAGCGAGTGATTATGCACTAAGGAGTAGAGGTGGCAAACGCTTTCCAGTTCAGTCAGGTAGTCGACGCCAGACACACACCGGAGGAGGTCGAAGGAGAACTGCTGGTCGTGGAACAGCTTCTCCATGATCATGGAGTAATCGTCCCTGCGCACCGTAACCGTCTCATCGAGTGGTGTTTCGACAACCTGCAACTGGATTCCGGGAAATGCTCGTTGAAGACGGGACACTATGGGCCCCGGCTGTGGGGCGGCTGGTTCCTGGACTACCTCCTGGGTCACCGCCTCCTGCCGATCTTGCCTCTGTCCTCCATGATCTTCTTTTGGAGGGCCAGAAAAGCGTCCATCAGGGCCTCTGGGCGTGGCGGACACCCCGGGACGTAAACGTCCACCGGAATGATCTTGTCCACCCCCTGGAGGACGCGGTCGTATCGACTGTAAGGTCCACCATTTGTCGCACAGGCTCCCATGCTGATCACCCATTTGGGATTGGGCATCTGTTCGTACAACAACTTGACCGCCGGCGCCATCTTCTTTGTGACAGTGCCGGATACGATCATGACATCCGACTGCCGCGGAGACGGCCACGGGACTATGCCGAAGCGGTCCAGGTCGTGACGCGACATGAACGTCGAGATCATCTCGATCGCGCAACACGCCAGTCCGAACGTGAGCGGCCAGAGTGAGGACTTACGGCCCCACGCAATCAGCCAGTCAGCGGGCATCGACATCACGCCGGGCAATAGCTGCTTGTACACAGCTGACCCCTGAGATGGATCAGCGATGGCGGGTTCCAGCGTCTTGATGTGATGTCTGAAGTGTTCATCTCCCGCCATCGGGATGGAGAGTTGGGGGTCATCGTGAACCTCGTAAACCTCTACTCTGCGGTCCGGGTTCAAAGAATCATCTCCACTTCAGCACGCCCTTCTTCCAGGCATACAACAGGCCGAATCCCAGGATGCCGATGAATACCATCATCTCCCAGAACGCTTGCTCCCCAATCCGGACGAAACTAACAGCCCACGGGAACAGAAACACGGCCTCGATGTCGAATATGAGGAAGAGGATAGCGAAGAGGTAATAGCGGAAGTGGACCTGTGCCCGCGTCCTTCCGATGGTGAGCATGCCGCACTCGTAGGTGGAACCTTTTGCTTCTGTCTTCTGACGCGGCGACAGGATGAGGTTGCCAATAAGCGCAGAGCCAACCAACAAGATACCCAGTATGGCGGCGAGGAGGACGGCTATGTAATCGGAAAAGAGGTCAGAAATCACAGGCGCGGGGTCCCAGATGTAGCCATTTGTGCGTTTTGCCACAAGGATGCTAGCACGGCCCCATAGTAGTGTCGAGCGACTTTGTTGGTGGGCCAAAACGCGATGCCAGCGAGGCCTTCGATGTGGCACCAGAGCGCGCTCGGCTCTAAAGCCGGGTACCCCCGTTGACCGGCCGAAAACGCGATTGGTAGGATAGGCTTATCTATCACCCCGTGTTCGCTTCACATCCTAACCCCAAGGAGGTGCCACATGTCCGAGATGGAGCACGAAACACAGAAGAAGGGTGGCGGGAAGAAGAAGGTTTTCTTCCTCTTCGCCATCATCGCCGGCGTTGTCGGAGCGTTGATGTTCTGGCGCACTCGTAAAGGTGGCGGAGACGACGAGTTCGGAGACGACGATCTATAGACCGGCCTCGCGGAACTAAATGGAGATAGTCTGGCTTGGCCATTCCTGCTTCCGCATCCGCGGTCGCGAGGCAACGGTCGTGATGGATCCGTGCCCCCCGGCTTCCGGCTATACGATTGGCAAACCCACCGCAGACATCGTCACGATCAGCCACGAGCACGACAACCACTCCTACTTGAAGGCAGTGGGCGGTTCGCCCACGATCTTATCCAGACCGGGCGAGTACGAGATCAGCGGTGCGTTCATCACTGGTGTCCGGACATATCACGACACTCAGAAGGGCCAGGATAGAGGCAAAAACATCGCCTTCATCGTCGAGATGGAAGACATCAAGATCTGCCACCTTGGGGATCTTGGGCACACACCATCAGCAGAGCAGGTGGAGGAGATGGTGGGTTGTGACGTCTTACTGGTACCCGTGGGTGGCGGGACCACCATAGACGGCGCCAAGGCGGCGGAGGTGGTAAGCATCCTCGACGCCAAGCTCGTTGTGCCTATGCATTACCACACCGACGCGCACAAGGACGGACTGGACACGGCTGAGCGCTTTCTGAAGGAGATGGAGGTGAAGGCAGTAGAACCCCAACCCAAGCTCCAGATCACGCGCTCTGCAATCCCCACCGAGCCACAAGTTGTGCTCCTCGACTATCGCCGCTAGTTCGACCGCCCCCGAGCCCAGAAGTACGTGCCGCTGACAACAAGACCGGCTGCAAATGCTATCCCTATCGCGACGAACAGAAGAGTAGCCGACACGTCGTCCCGATTGGAAGAAACAGGAGAGGCAGACCCTTGTTGGCCGGTGGATGGACCGGTCGGTACGGACGCCAGCTCCTCGGGGATCGCGACCGCACGGTCCTCGATGGCCGCCAGCAGTGCTTCGGAGATCACCAGATGGCCTGAGTCATTTGGGTGGATGCGGTCTGACGCCACCCACTGTTCGCCTCGACCCAAAAAGAGTTCAAATACCGACACTAGGTCAACTGCGAGCGCCGGCTCGGATGCTGTGGCGTTGATCACACCGTTGACCTGCTGAACAGCGACACTAGCGAGGACTTCGCGGGGGTCACCGGTACCAGAGTATGGGTTGTACAGATCAATCGCGAAGATGCCCGCAGCCGGCACCGCCTCGCGCAGTTGACTGAGAATATCGGCGAGATTTCGTTGTAGATCGGATAGTGAGTCGTTCAGGGCCTCACGGCACGCGGCTGAACCCGTGTCAATCAGGCACGGCGTGTCAGGTTCGGCGAGCTGAAGGAGGTCGTTCCCACCGATGTCGATGCTAATCAGTTCGACCTCGTTACCCGGGATTTCATCATTCTGACGTTCTTCGATCTCATTGAGGGCTCGCTCGAGCTGGCCCGCGGGCGCAACCAGATCGCTACTGGTTGCGCCGGGCTCCGCCAGGTTGATGAGCTCAAGGCCACCGGGGTAGCGCGCCTTGTCCTCCGCCAGCTGGAAATGCGTTAGCCCGACGTAACCCTCCGCAGCAGGATTGGCGGCACCAACTCCAAACGCCAAGGAATCACCAAGAGCTAGGTACGCCGGCGGATCGTCGGCAGCCATTGAGACACGGCTACCAATTACAAGGAGCAGAAGCGTCAGCGCGAAGGTGCGAGGAACCGTCAGAAAGCCCATCAGTTGGGCAAGATTCTATGGCAGGTAGGCGAGCGGGTCTACGGCTGCACCACCGACGTACAGGTTGAACATCAGGTGCGTTCCCGTCGAGTAACCGGTGTTCCCCATCGCGCCTACTGCCTGACCCTGGCCTACGTACTGACCCTGGCTCACCCAGATATCAGACAGGTGTGCGTACTGCGTCCGTGTACCGTCGCCGTGATCGACGACGACGTGGTAGCCGTATCCCCACGAGTCCCAGGCAACGAGGACGACGGTGCCGCTTGCTGCAGCAGCGATAGGTGCGCCGTAGGCGCTGAAGCCATCAATGTCGATTCCGGGGTGCCCACCACTGAAATATGTACTGATGTTCCCGTAGAAAGGCCAGATTAATCCGGAGCTAATCGTCGGCGGAGGGGGGGGCGGCGGCGGCTCAGAAGCGGGCGGCGGCGGCTCATCCTCCACGACAACCACCACAGGAGCAGGTGGCACCGCGCCAGGCAGGACCAGCGTCATCCCCTCGATCACGTTATCGGCAGAGACCAGGTTGTTGGGGGTGAATGAGAGGATGCTCGCAACGTCAATTCCGTAGTACGCGGCGATTGCGCCGAGTGTGTCACCGAGGGTCACGTTGTAGACGATACCGTTGACTCCCGGAACAAGGACGGTCGCCCCGACCAGCAGAAAGTCTGGATTGCTGGCAACACCGGGGTTGTTCCAAATGATGTACTCTTCGCCGATCCCGAATGACACAGCGATTGATGAGATCGTATCTCCCGGCTGGACAGTGTATGTGAAGAACGCCGGCTGTGGTGGAGGCGGGGGTGCTTCGGCTTCTACCGCGGGCGCTTCTGTCGGAACGCCGGGCGTTCCCGGCGCGGCGGACCCATCTGTGGCCTCAACTTCTTCCTGATGGCGCGCGAGAACGGAGGGCACCGTAGAGACGAGAACTGGCGGCCTCAGGTATCCCGCAGTGATCTCGGCGACAGGCTCCATTTTCACGCGGGCGTCCGACGGGGCCACGTCTGTGACCTTACCCGCTATCGCAGTTAGCACCGCGACCAAAGCAATTGAGAGAAGGAGACCGTGAAGGGCGTAGTGTCTGTATTTAGTTAGCGACTGCCCCGCTGCTTTCAAGCGAGACGACCGCCTTTCGTGCTCCGGCTCATGGGACGCCCGCCGGAGTGGAGCTTGCGGCTCTCGTATGATCGAAACCTCCTATTGTGGAGCCCACCCTTCTTCCACCACCCATCCGCGCTCTTCCTAGTCCGGTTCGCAGCTACCGGCTGCAGCTACTCGGCGTAGTTTATGCCTTTGTCCGAAATTTCACAAGTTGACGGTTTACGTTATGGAGTGTGGTCCTGGTTAATGTTCTGTCACATCTCACGTTGAATTAGCAGAAATGTGGAGAACCACGAGATCGTCCTCGGGAACCTTAAACGGCGCCCTTGAGGGTAGCGAGGAACTCAGCGTTTGTCTTCGTCCGCGATAGGCGCTCGAGGATCAACTCCGTGGCTTCCGTGGGATTAGAGGCATTGCCGCCAACCAAAGCTGTCATGCGGCGCAGAAGCACCACGTGGGCGTAAGTAGCCTGGTCCAGCAATAGCTCGTCTCGGCGGGTACCACTGCGAGCGATATCAATCGCGGGGAAGACGCGCTTCTCGGCGAGCCTTCGGTCCAGCCAGAGTTCCCAGTTCCCCGTGCCCTTGAACTCTTCGAAGATCACCTCGTCCATTCGACTTCCGGTATCAACCAGGCATGTCGCAATGATGGTGAGTGACCCGCCGTCCTCCACGTTTCGCGCGGTACCAAAAAGGCGCTTTGCGGGGTGCAAGGCGACGGGATCGATGCCGCCCGAGAGTGTCCTCCCGGACGTCGGCAATGCAAGGTTGTAGGCGCGGGTCAGGCGGGTGATGCCATCGAGCAGCACCATGACGTGTCTGCCGGACTCCACCAAACGCTTGGCTCGATCGATCGCCATCTCCGCGACACGCGTCTGCTCTTCAACCGGATCGTCGAAGGTTGCGGCGACGACTTCGGCGTCCTGAACGGAGCGCCGCCAGTCCGTAACCTCTTCCGGCCGCTCACCGATGAGTGCAACGAGAATGTAGATGTCCTCGTACTTCGCGGCGGTTGCTGCTGCGATGGTCTTGAGCAGGAGCGTCTTTCCCGCCTTCGGCGGCGACACGATCAGTCCGCGCTGACCCCGGCCGACCGGCGCTACCAGGTCGATGACTCGCGTCGAGAGGTTGCTAACGCCTTCCTCGAGCTTGATCTGCTCGTCCGGAAAGATCGGGGTAAGCTGCTCAAAGTACGGCCGACGCTTCGCCGTGTCCGGATCGAGTCCGTTGACTGCGTCCACCCGGAGCAGCCCGTAGTACTTCTCCGACTCCTTAGGCGGGCGTACAGCGCCCATGACGTAGTCTCCGGTGCGCAATGCGAATCGCCGGACCTGGGTCTGAGAGACGTAGACGTCGCTGAGACTGGGCTTTGGGCCTTCGGTCCGCAGGAAGCCGTAGCCGTCCGAGGCCATCTCCAGGATGCCGCCCGCGAAGTAGTTCCCTTCGCGCTCGGCCTTTGCCTGGATGATCTTGAACACCAGGTCTTGTTTTCGCAGACCACCGGTGCCGCTGAGGCCAAGATCCTTGGCCACGTCGTTGAGTTCGTCTTTGGTTTTGGTTTCGAGTTCAGTGAGGTTCACGGGTACTCCGTCATGTGGGGATAGAGGGGATGATCGCGGGAAGAATTGGATGAGGATTGGTAAGGGGGGTGGGCGTCGGTCACCCGGACAAGATCAAGATACCCCACTAGTTTTAGACGCGCAATACCCAAAATACGTTAACGGATCAGAAGGGCCGGAACACGGAGAGAGCAACTGCGGCGGGAATCAGCATGGCAGCGAACCCGCCGAACATCAGCGGCACCGGATCGGACATCGCCTCATCAAGCTCCGGGGTTGACCTCCCCAGTCGCACGGTTTGCAGCGCGGCGATCCTGGCGCGCCTCATGCCGATACCGATCAAGGGCAGACACACAACGAGGGTGACGACATACACCAGATCCAGCAAAATCAGCCAGGCCGGCGACAGCAGGTTGTACCCCAGGCCACCCCAGAAGAATAGACCCGTGCTAACGACCGCAATTCCTCCCGGGACCAACAAGGCACCCTGGTAGTGCGATGCTTCGTCATACGCCTCAAGTTTAATCTCGACCTCTCGCGCTTGCCAGCCGCGTACGAGCGCGAACTGCACAGCCGTCAGACCCGCCACGTACCAAAATGAGGCGAGGACATGAAGGAACAGGAGGAACTCGTCGCCGGTGTTCAATTGGTTATGCGCGCCTACTCAGGGGACGGTTGTTGACTGCGGGACAGAGGCCGATTGCCGAGAGCGATGGCGCTGTGCCGGCTGACCGGTCCGGCGCATCTCCTTTTGAAGGGCAGCAGCCACAAGGCCAATGAATAGCGGGTGAGGGCTGCCGGGCCTCGATCGCAGTTCCGGGTGGAACTGGGTCCCAACCATCCAGGCGTGATCCTTGATTTCCGCAATCTCGACAAGTCCGCCATCGGGCGATGTCCCGCTGATCACGAGGCCGGCCTTCGCCAACTCCTCCCGATACTCGTTGTTGAACTCGTACCGATGCCGGTGCCGCTCCTGGACCTCCTGCACCTGATACGCCTCAGCGGCCATCGTTCCGGCCACCAAACGGCAGGGGTAGATTCCGAGGCGCATCGTCCCACCCTTCTCGACGACTCGCCGCTGTTCATCAAGAAGTGTAATCAGAGGATGCGCCGTCTCGGCGTCGAACTCTGTTGAGTTAACATCATCTG
>JBDSHD010000152.1:0-2837 GCA_039918655.1 Dehalococcoidia bacterium
CTCTGCGACGACGCCTGAGCTGGCAACGGTCGAAATCGACTTCGTCGAAACAGTCTGGTCCAAGGGCTTCGCAATTCGGAACACGAACCACAACTGCAACCACCACACAATGCAATGAGGGCGCAAACACGTCAGAAGGGAGCGAAAGCAATGGCAACAGATCCCGTGTGCGGGATGGACGTGGATCCGGCAATGGCGGCCGCCACGTCCGAATATAAGGGCAAGACCTACTACTTCTGCGCCAAAGGCTGTAAGAAGGAGTTCGACTCCAGTCCGGAGAAGTACGCCGAGAAGGACTGATACATGGGAAAGCTGCTAGCCGGGGCCGGCGCCTTGACAGTGTTCGTCACTGTGTCCGTCATTGGGCTGGTTTTCTTTGGGCACACAGCGTCTGAAGAAGACGGGCCAGCGGCAGGCGCGGTTCTGGATCTCGAAGGCAACACTTTCGACCTGGGCGATGTGCCGGCTGACCGAACGGTAGAACGCAGAATCCCCTTCGGCAATCCAGGGACCGCTCCGTTGGAAGTCACGGTGGTCAAAGTGCGCCCGGCACCTGATGCCGCCTGCGGCTGCGGCGTGGAGGGGTATGAGGTCAGGCCCGCTACCGTTCCAGCGGGTGGCACCGGAGAACTGGTCTTCAAGTTGCGTGTTCCGGCGGACATGCCGGATATGGAGGACGTGATGATCGCGGAACTGCGCACGAATGACCCCACCAACCTGAATCCGAAGATCCGGCTGGTGTTCAGGATGGCGGGCGAGGAGAATGCGAGCGCCGGCGGATGAAGAAGAGCAAGGAACTCACTGCCCGAGCCGCCTGGCGGCGGAGGGCCAAAGCGCTTCGGCGCGCTGGCATGGCCATTGCCGTTACGTTCCTCCTGGCTATTGTCGGGTGGTACTTCCTTGCCGGGACCACGGAACATGGGCAGCCCGTGCAGATGACCGAGGTGGCTCCCAATCTCACTCTCGACACGATCAATGGTGACAAGTTAGTCCTGTCTCAACACCGGGATGAGCACAATGTCCTCCTCTTCTTCAACGAAGGGATAGGGTGTGGCGGCTGCTGGGACCAGATCGTTGATCTGGAAGCGGACTGGATCCGGCTTCAAGGACTGGACGTGGAACTCGTGAGCATCATGGTCGACAGCCTTCCGGAGTTGAAGGCTGAGGCGGAAGACCGGGGGATCACCGGAATAGTTGCATCGGACCCGGACAAGAGCGCCTCCGAGAAGTACCAGGCCCTGGAGGCAAGCATGCATCCCGGCGCTAAGCCCGGCCACACATTCGTGCTCGTGAACAAGTATGGCCGGATCATCTGGCGCTGGGATTGGGCCGGTCACGGCAACCCTATGTACATGGAAGTGGACGAGGTGTTTGACAACGTCTCCAGGGAGCTCGAGCGAGCCGGAAACAAAGGGTTGTGATCTACGCTGGTCTCGGAATGGGCGACGCGCTTGAGACTTCGCGTGGTCCTCGTGGGCTGAATTGAGAGGCGTGCATGGAATTGCTGGTGGCGCTGGCTGCTCTCGCGGCACTGGGTGCGATCCTCGGCGCTGGAGTTCATCTGCGCAGCCGGGGACGCTGGGCCCGGAAGGCTCCCGACGGCGCGCAGGAGTCCAATATCGTCATTCGGGAGCGTTATCGGTCGTCCATCATCGTAGCAAGATGTGGGGTTCCACTTCGGCTGAGGTTCACCCGTGACGAAGAAGACCCTTGCTCGGAGAGGGTGATCTTTCCCGACTTCGGTGTCTCCCGATCCCTCCCCGCACACCGGACCACGATAGTCGGACTCACGCCCGTGAATGAGGGTGAGTTCCTTTTCACATGCGCGCTGGGCATGTACCAAGGCACTCTCATCGTACACCGTCAGCCGAAAGCAAGAGGGACGTCGCGGCGCGACAGGTGGGACCAGCAACCCGGGCAAGAGTCGAGGGAAGCTGTCACCCGGAGCAGACGTTCTATACTGACAACGTGACCACGGACCAGGAGGCGCCAATTCTGGTCGTCGATGACGATCCGGCGGTGGCCAGCGTTCTCCGTCGTGGCTTTGCCTTCGAAGGCTACCGCGTCGAAACGGCGGCCTCAGGCGCCGAGGCGCTCAGGCTTGCCATGGAACGGCCGCCATCCCTCGTCATTCTCGATGTGATGATGCCGGGAATCGATGGGCTTGAGGTGTGCCGTCGTCTGCGTGAAGGAGACCGGTCGCTGCCGATTCTGCTGTTGACGGCAAAGGACGCGCCGACAGATCAGATCATCGGATTCGAAACCGGCGCCGACGACTACGTAACGAAGCCGTTCAACTTCGATGTCCTGCTGGCCCGAGTCAAGGCCCTTCTCCGGCGCGGGGCACAGGACGCGCCGGCCACGCTGACTTACGCCGACCTACGACTCGACACGGGATCTCGGGTAGCCTATCGGGGCAACCGTCCGATCAACCTGACGACTACAGAGTACGAACTACTACGCCTGTTCCTCTCACACCCACGTCGAGTGATAACCAAGGATCAGATCATGGATCGCGTATGGGGCTATGACTTTGGCGGCAGCGCCAACATCGTGGAAGTGTACGTTCGGTCACTGCGCGTGAAGCTGGAAGAAGGTGGGGAGCGACGTCTTATCCAGACGATCAGGGGCGCCGGTTACGCCTTGCGCGAGGAGTAGAAGCGCCGCATGTCCGTGCGAGTCCGGCTCACCGCCTGGTCAGCGGTTTTAGCGGCTATCCTGTTGAGTGTCGTATCGGGCAGCGCTTACGTCCTCCACATCCGCAGCCAGTATGAGGATCTCGATCGCTCGCTTGTGATAACCGCTGAACATCTACAGGAGGAACTCCAGTCAACGGC
>JBDSHD010000153.1:0-2879 GCA_039918655.1 Dehalococcoidia bacterium
CAATGGTGAGGGCCGCGTCGTTACCGGAGCGGAGGATGAGGCCGTTGAGGAGGTCGTACATCGTCATTTGTTGGCCCGGTTTGAGGCCCATGACGGTGGCACCAGTCTCGATGGAGAGGGCGCCGCCGTCCACAAGGACGTTCACAACTTCGTTCATCGGCTTGCTGTCGGTAGCGACGAGGGCGGTGGCGATCTTGGTGAGGCTGGCGGGTGGGAGCTGGGTGTGCTCGTTGAGACCGTAGAGCAGATTGCCGCAAGGCTCTTCGAAGACGGAGGCGGCGCCGCCGGTGATGGTAGGTGCGGGATCGTCGCCGGGAACGAAGGGCGTTGGTGCGGGAGTGGCTGCGGGAGCGGCCTCGGCGGAGGTTATTGTTTCAGCGGTATCCGCGGCTACAGCCGGTTGGGCAGGGGCGTTGCTCGAATTGAGGACTGAGGCGCCGCTCACGCCCGCTTCGGACGCGTCGCCGCGGAGCATGACTAGCCAGATCGCCAGGAAGATGCTGCCGACGATAATGGCGACCGGCGCGAGCGGGATATTTGTACCGGTGGGTTCGGCGGGCGTCGTCCGGCGGCGCGCGGGGGCTTTCCCGTCACGGCGCGGGGTGTAGGAGTATTTGCGTCTCGCCAAGCGTGCGCCTACCTGTTCCGCGCGAAGGCGGGAACACCCCGGACGGGCAAGGGTGGGCGGTTATGCGATTCTTCTTGCCTTGTGCGCAGCGGACCACCTCATGAGTGTTATCGGCCTTTGAACCGGGGCTCTCGCTTTTCAGCGAAGGCCCGTGGTCCTTCGACCGCGTCCTCAGTGGCCTGGGCGATGTACATCGCCTGTTGCGCCAGGTCGAGCGCGGCGTCGGTATCGACGTGCGCCGAGCGGTAGACGAGACGCTTGGCCAGCTGGATGGCCACGGCCGGGCCACTTGCTAGCTTTAACGCGTACTCGCGGGTGAAGTTAATCAGGTCGGATGGTGGGACGACTGCGGTGACGTAGCCGATCTGCTGCGCTTCGGCGGCGTCGAAGAGGCGGCCGGTCCAGATGAGGTCGAGGGCGCGGGCGGTTCCGACGATGCGCGGGAGGTAGTAAGCGCCGCCGTCGCCAGGAATTATGCCCATGCGGACGTAGGTCATGCCGAAACGGGCGGACTCGGAAGCGAAGCGGATATCGCACATGGAGGCCATGTCCATGCCGGCGCCGACTGCGGCGCCGTTGACAGCGGCGATGTAGGGCTTCTCCATGAGGGCGACAAGACGGGGGATGCGCTGGACGCCGTCCCGGAGGAAGTTGCGGTTCTCGACGGGAGTGCGCTTCGCGTCCTGGAGGCCGCCGAGGGGGCCCTTGCCGCCGACGTCGGCGCCGGTGCAAAAGCCGCGGTCGCCCGCGCCGGTGACGATGACGGCGCGGACGTCGGGGTCAGTGTGGGCGTCGAGGAGGGCGGCGTACCACTCCTCGATCATCCGGGCGGTGAAGGCGTTCATGCGCTCGGGCCGGTTGAGGGTGATGGTCGCGACGTTGTCGGACTTGTCGTAGATGATCTGTTCGTAGGGCATGGTGTGCGGGCTCCTTCAGAGACGAGTGCTTGTGGGGGATGAGTATAGCGGGATGGATGCAACCTTGCCGTTAGTCAGCTGCCTTCTGGTTGGCGGATCTCTGCAATTCAGAGAGGAAGCAGTTGCCTCCGACCTCCGTCGCTCCCGGACGTACAGGCGGACGTAGTAGCGGTAGCCAGGTGCTTCGAGCGGAGCGATCCGGATACCAGCTTCTTCCGCGGTCTGGATCAAGTGGTTCGCATCATAGGCACCGTAGCGGCCAAGAAGCTCTATGAGCACGCGCACGAAGTATGGATCGTGACCGGGAGAGCCGGCGAAGGTATGACCGATCAGTCCGTGGGCCATCTCGTGACAGAGTACCCAGCGAGTGAGGTAGTCCGGTTGCACGCGGATACGCCTATGCCCGCCAAGGGCAACGGTCCGGGTGCTTCGGAGGTCGCCATGTACGACTGGTGGGCGGGTGCGGAGGTGCATTGGCGCGTGCTTGTCCCAAACAGCGTTGACGAAGCCCTGTGCCTCTTCTACGGTTGCGAACACCTGGCTCTCCGATGATTCCATCCAACCCCACTCCCATCCATAGACCTTGGAGCGCTGGAAGTCCCGTACGCGTGTGGTCCTATGGAATTCGCTGATCATCGTGGCTCGCAGGGAGTGGTATTCGTCTGTGTGGTTCCGTCGGGGACTCAAATTCGTGCTCCGTTCGTGAAATAACTGCCGCCCACCGACGGATTCCAGGCAGCGGCCCGGGTCTTCATCCATGCGCTAAACCTGCGTCTTTGGCTGCGCCAGCCCAACCGCCTCATCGAGGTTCTCTGCGGTCGCCGATTATGGCCGTCGTAGCCTGTACGCCGGCATTCCAGGCTTTGACGCCTGAGGTCGCTTATCAGTTCCGTCATCATGGGTTCCTCCTTGAACTTTCTTTAGCTTGAGCCTAAAGTTAACCCATGCTCATGGCCATTGTCAAGCCTATACAGGCTGTCAATGCCATACTGCATCATATAATAGCTGAGTAGAGCCTATAAGCTCTGTATAACAAGGAATACTAAGTAATATCGCCACTTATCTATCTCAGTTAACTACGAATTGTTAGTAGCCGCCAACTGCAATTAGTTAATTAGCGTTTGGTTGGGGCGGTGAGAAATGCGGCTTTGAAGAGTCGTCGAAACACTCAGGTTTCGGGGCGCGTTGTAGCGATTTGCTATCATCCCAAGGCTGGCATCTCGCATCATCTGGAGGTCCCCCCATGAAATACGGCATTGTCACGTTTCCGACGGACTACTCGATCGGCCCGGTGCAGTTGGCGAGGGCGGTGGAGGAGCGCGGGTTCGAGTCGT
>JBDSHD010000154.1:0-4868 GCA_039918655.1 Dehalococcoidia bacterium
GGTGGAAGTTACCTTGTCGAGCCAGGCCTAGAGCCTCTTCTTCGAGGGGTTCGAGAAGGTCATCAGGGAATGGGACCGTGTCCCAGGCTCGATAGGCGTCAGCCGCCCAACTCCATCTGCGACCTTGGTTCTCATTCCGCAAGCGCCCAACAAGCCATTTGACAGCGGCAGCAGTCTCGTCTGCCGCTACTGCGTATTCCACGAACTGCTCAAGTGCCCGATCAAGGCTCGCTTTGAACTGGGTCACGTCCGACCCGGGCGTGCGCGCGGTGGCCAAGGCGCTCGAGAACCACAGCAGCGGGTGATCGGGATATGCTTCGAGTTGCCTCGCGGTCGCACCGGACAGCTCCACAACGTCCTGGACTGGCAGCGCTTCTAGGGCCGAAACAAACCTGAGGAGGTCGATCGGCGTGATTGAGACCGCCTCACTGAGCACCGTCGCTGCCGGACCCTCACCCAGGTAGGCATTGATGGTGGCTCGGATTAGCTCGGGGTCGTCTGGACCACCTGCCAGCCGGTACATGGTGTCGAGCGCGGTGAGGCGTGCTCTCTCAACGATTCGATACACGGCACCCACCAGGGCTTCAACGTGATACTCGACGCGTGCATCGATGTCCGTGGGTGCATCGGCCATTGAGGCACGGTGCACGATTTCTCTCCCCGGTTCGACGCGAGAGGCGAATCCGAGGAAGGCGTCGTCGATCCGCTCCGCGTTGTAGTCGGCGAAATGGATGGTCGCTTCAGGCCCATCAATCGTGATGTCTTCCACGACCCCGATCATCGACAAGCGGTACAAGGCGCGATCAACCTGCCTCCGATACTCCTCGCGCTTCCGCTTCTCTTGCTTTGGCGGCAGTGTGCGATCTGGTCGAGGTCGAAGTGGGATCGTCACCTCGGCATTCGGTTGCCCACCTTTGCGCAGAGTCCATCGATACAACCGATTGGTGAGCGCCACCTCCTCTGACTGGCCGGGGAATGAGTTACCAAGGAAATGCATCTGGCGACGTAGGTCGCCGCCTTGCTCGTCCCTAGTCTTTTTGGTAAGAAGCTTGCGGCCTTCGGGTGGCAGATCGCGATCCAGGAGACGATCCGCCACCTGTGCCTCCGGCATTCCAGCGGTCAGCACGCAGATGGCAGGCTCTCCGTTCCTCCCTGCCCGCCCTGCTTCTTGCGCAAAGGCCTCAATGGATGATGGGAAGCCCGCATGGATCGTGTACCGGATGTTGGGCTTGTCAATTCCCATCCCGAAGGCCTTGGTGCCAACCAGCAGCGGCACTTCATTGTCCTTGAAACTACGAGCCGCTTCCGCCTTCAGGGCGGCAAAGGCTATACCTACACCATCGTTTGCTGGCTGGCCGGCAAACACCACCGCCTCGAGCTGGACCCCCCGATTGGCAAATTCACGAACAAGCCGATCGCGAATTGTTTCCACGCCATGCGCACCGTTGGCGTGTGGCGTGAACACGATGCCGGACAGGGTGTCGGCTCCGCGGACCGCTGCAAGATCGCCTAACTGGCTTTCGAGGTATGGCGGCACCACCTCGGTCATGGCGTTGATCACCAATGCGAACCAATCGGTCTCAGGTCCGACAGACTTTCGGTAGGTCAGGTTCGGTCTGTCGTGGGACTTCGGCCGCTGAAGCACTCCGTCCGCTTCCGGGTCGATCTCCAACTCGCGCAGCACGTCGCGCAAGACCGCCGGCGAAGCGGTCCCAGTCAACGCCAATAAGGGCGGTATTCCGTCATCTTCATCGATGCAGAGGCGGCGAATGTTGCGAGCCAGGCGAAGGTAGGAGGTTCGAAAATCATGCCCCCACTCCGATACGCAATGAGCTTCATCCACCACCGCGATGTTGATCGTCTGCTCACGAGCCACCGTCCGCAAGTGATCGCGGAATCGCCGACTCTGCATTCGCTCCGGCGTGACGAAGGCAAATAGGGGGTCGCCCGCCGCCACCGATGCGAGCTGATCATCGGCCGCCTCGGCTCTTCCCGAATGCAGCGCAATCACTCGATCGATACCATCGTGTATCAGGTGGCGTTCCTGATCGTCAATCAGCGAGATAAGTGGATCTACCACGAGCGTCGTGCCGGGACTGATTAGGCCGGCGAACTGGTAGATCAGGCTCTTGCCTGAGCCTGTCGGTAGGAGGACGACGGCATCCCCACCGGCGAGTACCTGCCGGATTGATGCGAGTTGCCCATCTCGGAAATCCTCGTGCGCAAAGATGTCCGCGAGGAGCAGCCGCAAGTGCGCATCGATTTCTGCGCTCTGCGGAATGGTTCGTCGTTCTCGAGTTGCCTGCGCCATCCAGCCCAGCCGTGCCGGAACGCCGACGGACCGAACGACGACCTCGGGAATGTCTGCGCTCCGCGGCAACTCGGCAAAGAAGGGAATGAAGGCTTGCAGGCGAACCCGAACGGTTGGTCTAATTGAACGTTCCTGAGACTGCTGTGAATCGGAACCGACGAGATGCCAGAGACGGTCGTTTACCCGGACCGTTGATGGCACGACGCCGAGTCGCCATACCTCGGAGATGGCCCGCAATAGATCAAGCGTCGTGCCCGCCGCCTCATCAACGAGACCAAGGTCGTCTTCCACGTCGAGACTCCACGGTCCACCCGGAGGCAGAAATCCCCTGACCACCGCTTCAACGATTGCGACGCCGAGCCTCTGACCTACCGCGGGTCCATGCAGAGCGATCAAAGCCTCGTCGCTAAGAGACATCGCCGGCTTGCTCTCCGCAAGCATTCGCATAAAGGCACCAGCTGGATCGATCGCGGACGGTCCGTTGTCGCGGTACACAGCGATTCCGACTGATCTGAGGAGACGGTCTCGTTCGGCGTCTGCCTCCTTGCGCCGCACGTGTTGCGCACCGTCTATCTCGAGCACAGCAGGAGGACGGCCAGGCGGGCAAAAGAGAAAGTCCACCCACCGGCGAGCATCCCTGGTCTGAGACAGATCGCCCACCAAGGCTTCCAAGGGGGCCTGGGGCACGAGCCAAGCGGCCGCTGCTGGGTAGAGTTCAGTGGCCATGTCCCAAAACGGGCGCTCCCACGTGGGGTGGAGCTCGTACGAAGGCGATAGGGTAAATGGCGTCGCGCGACCCCACGCTGCCGCAACCAGCTCGCCGACACCGAGCGTTGCCGGCCCACTGGCCGCCCTGATGATCTGGTCGAGGCGGGAGCTCACGGGCGGTCGCCAACCACGCTGAAGGATCTTTCGGCAAGAGGTCGCCCAGAATGCCACTTCTCGGTTCTCGACGATCGACTGTGCCGTGCTCGCAACACAGGCCTGCGACAGCCTTCTGGCGAGAGCCTCGCGCGCCGGCTCGGGCACTGACGAGAGCACATCGCCCGTGCGGAGCCTCCCGCCCAAGGACGTGAACTGAAGATCCCAGCCGACTCGAGGCGAGTGCTCAGTCCAAGAGACGGCAGATGACGGCGCCGGACGGGAATCGCGTGCGGTCATGGGCACCCGCGACGGAACCTCCTTAGACATCTGGAACTCGCGATTGGGGCGAATCTAGTCACTCCTCATCCCGGGAACGATCAATCTGAACTCGGCGCAGCCATAGGCCGAGGCTTCACACTCGGCTCGGGCACATGCGTGCGAAGTCACAGTAGCGACAGGCTCCGGGCGATGGAGTCGCGGCGAAGTCGCCGGACCGAATGCGGGCGGTGCGGGCCAGGATGTCCGCGCGGGCGGCGTCGAGTTGCTCATCGGTCCGGGTCGTGGACATCCGCGTCGCTGATTCGGTGAAGTACAGCGTCACCTTCTCGGGCGTACCCAAGTCCAGGGCATCGCGGCAGGCGAGGGCGTAGATGGAGAGCTGGAGGCTCTCGTTCACGTCCTTCTGGGAGCTCAGGCGGCCGGTCTTGTAGTCGATCACCTCGACCCCACCCGAGGGGAGGCGGTCGATTCGGTCGATGGAGCCGTACACGCTCACCGGGGGGCCGCCCGCTGGATCGTCGATGACCAGGTCGAAGGTCTTCTCCTCGTGGATCGCCTCGCTCAGGCTGCTCACCTCGCCGTTCCAGAAGTTCTCGAGCAGGGTGTTCACCCGGCGCTGGTACGCCTCCTCGGTCGTGCGGTCGCCGAAGCCGGTGGGCACCCATTTGTCGCGGAAGAGGCGCTCGAGGTCCTCGCGAGTGGGCGCCGCCTCGCCGCGCGCCTTCCGCTCACGGCGCTCCAGGGTGAACGCCTCGAACGCCGCGTGTGCCGTGCTGCCAAACGCGAATGCCGCGACGGGCTTGTCCGGCGGCGGGATGCGGTACAGGTAGTTGAACGCGTAGCGCAGCGGGCAGGTCTCGTAGGTTGTGAACGACGAGTAACTGAACTTCGGCGGCAGCGGCGCGATCTCCAGCAGGTTGGCGCCGGGCCCGCTGTCGAGGCTGATCTCACGGAAGGTGAGCGGATCCAGGCCGTCGGCGCGCGCTTTGTCGGCCGCCATGCCCACCGCTTGTCCGGTGCGGGTGAGGTCGCCCTCGAGCCTGGCTCGACCTTCAGAGTCGGTGGGATTGGTGCCCTCCAGCATCCCGATCAGTTCGGTCGCCCGCAGGCGAAGCTCCAGGCGGCGCTCGCGCTTTGACGGCATCGGCATCACCCGGCGAAGCAGCGCCAGCCTACTGTCCGGCGCCGCGACGCCGTCATCGGTATCGGCTTCTGTGGCCGCCAGCGATTCGGTCCGGTTGATGTGCCGCAGCTCGTCGGTCGCGCCTTCGAGGATCTCGCCGATGAACAGCGACGCCGCCTTCGCGGCCGCAGGTCCGCCGTGGGTGGTGAGCATCAGCGTCTCGCGCGCACGGGTCATCGCGACGTACAGCAGGCGGCGCTCCTCCTCGGTGTGGATGTCCCCGCCGGGAGT
>JBDSHD010000155.1:0-4064 GCA_039918655.1 Dehalococcoidia bacterium
CCGGACTCGGCGAGGTCGAGGGCCTTGCCCTGGGGCATGCCCTCGATGATGTCCATGAGGGTGACGTCAACATAGCCGGTCTCGACGAGGCGCTGCGCCATGGTCGCGCCGGTCATACCGGCGCCGACGATCGTTACTTTTGCTCGCATGTGGGGGTCTCCTTCTGTGGTTCGGGATGCAGACTTCAGTTGGCGACTAACTGCTTCTGGTATTCGTTCCAGCGTTGTTCCAGGTCTGGGGCCTGGACTAGCTCCAGGATGTAGTCCGCGAAATCGGAATTCGTTGCGCCGTCGGAGCGGCCGGTCATGACCAGGCGCTTTTCGAAGCGGCCGGCGATGTCGAGGGCCATCTCCAGTTGGTGGGCGAGGTCCGTGTAGCCGATGTGCTGGAGCAGCATGGCGCCGGCTCGGACCATGCTGCTGGGGTCGGCGTACTGGGCTCGGCCCTCGTCCACCATGCGGGGGGCGCTGCCGTGGATCGCCTCGAACATGGCGTAGCGCTTGCCGATGTTGGCGCTGCCGGCGGTCCCGACGCCGCCCTGGAACTCGGCCGCCTCGTCTGTGAGGATGTCGCCGTAGAGATTGGGCAGCACCATCACGCGGAACTCGGTGCGGCGCTTCGCGTCGACAAGTTTGGCGGTCATGATGTCGATGTACCAGTCGTCCCACTTGACGGCCGGGTAGCGCTCCGACACTTTGCGGGCCGTTTCGAGGAACAAGCCGTCCGTGGTTTTGACGACGTTGGCCTTGGTTACGACCGTCACCTTGTTGATGCCGTTCTTCGCTGCGAAGTCGAACGCCAGCTCGATAATGCGCTCGGATCCCGGCGCGGTGATGACCTTGAAGTCGATTGCGAGGTCTTCCGTGACGTTGATGCCGTCCGAACCGAGGGCGTAGAGGTCCTCGGTGTTCTCACGGAAGAACGTCCAGTCGATGCCCTCCTCGGGCACACGCACAGGCCGGACGTTGGCGAAGAGGTCGAGTTCCTTGCGCATGGCGACGTTCGCGGACTCGATGTTGGGCCAGGGGTCGCCCTTGCGAGGCGTCGTGGTGGGACCCTTGAGGATAACGTGGCAATTCTTGAGTTCGGCCAGGACATCGCCGGGGATCGCCTTGTTCTGCGCCGCCCGGTTCTCGATGGTGAGGCCTTCGATGGTGCGGAACTCGATCTTGCCGGCGCTGACCTCATCGGCCAGCAAATGGGCGAGGATGCGCTCGGCCTGTTCGGAGATGTAGGGTCCGATGCCGTCGCCGCCGCAGACGCCGATGATGATGGGCTTGAGGGTGGAGAAGTCGGTCCACTCCTCGCCGCGCTTCATCTCCTCGACGCGTGCAAGCTGACCTTCGAGAAGCTTCCCGAAGTGGTCCTTGGCTCGTTCAATGGCTTGGTTCATTCACTACTCCTGTCTGCGGGTGGCAGACCGTGGCCCATGATAGCAAGCAGGTATCCGAGCGGGTAGCGCCGAAAGATACAGATTGGGGCGCAGATAGACGGGGAAGGTGGAGTTCGTTAATCACTCTCCAGGAGACGGCGCTTGGCCAGTAAGGAGACTCAGCCCAGATCGGATCGACTGACACGGCGCAACCATCCACCGGGATTGAACGAGACGAAGAACTTTTCGCGACTGCGGTCAACTTCGAAGTCGTTGACGTCACGCAGGAAGGCATCCAGCGCCTCTTTCGGCCCTGGGCCAAAGTTCTCGTAGACGGGGTTGCCGTTTATGTTGGTGTCCTCGACGATCAGATATCCGTCCAGGCTGACCATGGGTGCGTACGCCCGCAGTTCTTTCGCGACGTGACCTTCACTGTGATCCGAGTCGAGTATGACCATTACACGATCGTGTTCGCCGATCCGCCGCCGCACCTCTTCCACCACGGCGTCGTCGATTGACGATCCTGTGATGTACTCGATGCGGCGATGCTTTGGATGTTCCAGTCTCGATTCGATGTCGACTGTCACGATCTTCCCCTCGCCGATCAGGTCAAACAACGACGCCATATACAGCGCGCTGCCGCCCATGTACGTTCCGCACTCTACGATGATGTCGGGTTTGGTTTCAAAGATGACTTCCTGATACACCCACATATCGAGGGGGCACTTTAGCGTGGGAACACCCAGCCAGTAGGTGTTCTGCCAAGTTTGAGAGTCATAGTAAAACTGATGAAAGTCGTCCAATAGTTCCGTGGGCTGCCGCTCGATCATGATCGCTGAATCCCTTAGGCTTGGCTCATCCGGCGGAGGATGTACGGCAGGATGCCGCCGTCGCGGTACTGGTCTAGCTCCAGCGCGCTGTCGATGCGGACGATGGCATCGAACGTTTTCTCCGAGCCGTCGTCGGAGCGGGCCGTCACCTTGACCGTCTGGCCCGGCGTCAGGCCCTCCGACAGGCCCGTGATTGCGTACGTCTCCTTGCCTGTGATTCCGTGAGACTTGCGATCCTCGCCCGGTTTGAACTGGAGGGGGAGCACGCCCATGCCGACGAGGTTGGACCGGTGGATGCGTTCGTAGGACTCGGCGATTACGGCCTTTGCGCCGAGGAGGTTCGAGCCCTTGGCGGCCCAGTCGCGGGAGCTGCCGGTGCCATATTCTTTGCCGGCGATGATCAGTAGCGGCACGCCCTCTTGCTGGTAGCGCATCGAGGCGTCGTATATCGTCATCTTTTCACCGTCAGGCAGGTGTCGGGTCCAGCCGCCTTCTTCGTCCGAGAGTTCGTTTCGCAATCGGATGTTGGCGAAGGTGCCGCGCATCATTACCTCGTGATTGCCGCGGCGGGATCCGTAGCTGTTGAACTCAGATGGCGGCACTTCGTGCTGGGACAGGTACTTGCCGGCTGGACCGTCGATCTTGATGGCGCCGGCAGGGGAGATGTGGTCGGTCGTGACGGAATCGCCGACCATCGCCAGGACGCGCGCGCCTGAGATGTCCTGCAATGGCGCCGGGTCGTCCGGCATTCCGGTGACGAATGGTGGCTCTACCAGGTACGTCGATTCGGGGTCCCACTCCCACACGGCGCCCTCGGGCACCTTCAGCGACCACCAGCGCTCGTCGCCGTCGAAGATGTGCTGATAGGTTTCGCGGAACGACTCCGGTTTGACCGCTGATGAGACTGTCTGCTCGACCTCGGACGAACTGGGCCAGATATCACGGAGGTAGACGGGAGCGCCTGTTTGGTCGGTGCCCAGGGGTTCGCTTCGCAGGTCGATATCCACCGTTCCGGCGAGGGCGAAGGCGACGACTAACGGGGGCGACGCGAGGTAGGCGGCGCGGACCTGTGGGTGGATACGGCCCTCGAAGTTGCGGTTGCCGCTGAGAACGGCGGCGACGACGAGGTCGTTGTCCTCGACGGCTTGCGCTATCGGCGGATCGAGCGGGCCGCTGTTGCCGATGCAGGTGGTGCAGCCGAAACCGACGAGGTTAAACCGGAGCGCCTCCAGGTCGTCCATCAGGCCGGCGTTTTCGAGGTAGTCAATGACCGCCCGCGATCCGGGCGCCAGGCTGGTCTTGACCGTCTTTGGGACGGTGAGGCCACGCTCTCGTGCGTTTCTGGCCAGGAGTCCCGCGGCGAGCATTACGGAGGGGTTGGAGGTGTTGGTGCAGCTGGTGATGGCGGCGATGGCGACGGAGCCGTGGGTGAGGCGCACGACACCGTTGACATCCACGTCCGCTTCACGCGGGCTGTCGTCGGGCACGGAAGGCACTCTCGTCGGCTGTTCGGACTCGTTGACCGTGCCGCCCTCCCAGTCGAACCGCTCCTTGCTGGTGGCAGGCGAAGGGAACTGCTCCTTGAAGGCCTCGCGCAGACTTTGCCTGACCTCAGAGAGAGGTACGCGTTCGTGCGGCCGACGCGGGCCGGCGAGGCTGGTTTCCACGGTGGCGAGATCGAGGTGGAGGGTGTCGGTGAAGGTGGGCGCGGGCGAACCGTCCTCGCGGAACAAGTCCTGGGCCCGGCAGTAGCGCTCGACGAGGTCGATGAGGTGATCCGGGCGCCCGGTCATGCGGAGGTAGCGTAGCGTTTCGGTGTCAACAGGGAAGTAGCCACAGGTGGCGCCGTACTCGGGCGACAT
>JBDSHD010000156.1:0-4209 GCA_039918655.1 Dehalococcoidia bacterium
AAGAAGGTCAGCAACGGTTGGGGCTTTATCGGCTCCTTCAATAGCGAGATGGCCACTGGTGGCAACTTTGAAGGGGGAGAGCCGATGGAAGCCGGCGCCTCCAAGAACAACTTCGACTACCTCCACGCCATCAACTGGAAGAAGGCCGAAGAGGTCATTGCTGCCGGTAAGTTCGAAGATCGTAACGGGATGAGGATCATTACTCTCGACGTTGCCGCGGCAGAGGGAGTCCTCTACCTCATCCCTGAGCCCAAGAGCCCGCACGGCGTTGACGTTGACCCTTCCGGCCGCTACATCGTTGTCGGCGGCAAGCTTGACCCGAACGTCACAATCTTCGACTTCAACAAGATCAAGGCGGCTGCCGAGGCCGGCGACTTCGAGGGACAGGACCCGTTCGGCATAAACATCCTCAAGTTCGACTCCGTCGTCGCCGGACAGGTTGAGGTCGGCGCGGGCCCTCTGCACACCCAGTTCGACAGCCAGGGCCACGGCTACACCAGCATGTTCCTCGCCAACGGCATCGCCAAGTTCACCCTCGGCGAAGACGTCGTCAAGACGGACGAAGAGCCGTTCACCCTCATCCAGACCATCCCGACGGCCTACAACATCGGCCACCTCGCGACGGCTGAGGGCGACACCGTCTCCCCTGACGACAATTACATGGTCGCGCTGAACAAGTGGAGTATCGACCGCTTCCAGTCCGTCGGTCCGCTGCACCCGCAGAACTTCCAACTGATCGACCTTGCGGGCGGCACGGGGGAGGCGAAGCTGCTGGGGGACATGCCCATCCCGGACGCCGAGCCGCACTACACCCAGATCATCAAGGCCGACAAACTCAAGCCTCTCGACATCTACGCCCCCGGCACCGACGTCCTCACAATGCAGAAGAGTGAGTTCGCCATCGAGGCCGGCCAGGAGAAGGTGGAGCGCAACGGCAACAACGTTGAGATATGGATGACCGCGACACGCAGCCACTTCACGCCGGACATCCTCCGGCTGAAGCAGGGCGACAACGTGAAGCTCCACATCACGAGCATCGAGCAGACCAAGGACGCCACACACGGCTTCGGCATCGCCGACTACAACATCCAGGCGAGCATTGACCCCGGCGAAGTCGTCAGCTTCGCCTTCACCGCGGACAAGGTAGGAGCGTTCAATTTCTACTGCACGGAGTTCTGCTCCGCACTGCACCTGGAAATGGCCGGGTGGGTGCTTGTCGAACCGTCCGCGGCGGCGGCGGCGATCACCAGCGGTGGATCCGCACCCGTCGCGAACCGCACCGAGGTACATCAACACTAGTAGTGAATTCACCCCCCTCCGGCGGCTGGCTAGGCCGCCGGAGGGGACCCTCTCCCGGAAGCGGGAGAGCGAGGGAGTATCAGTTGAACAAGTTCTTCAGTAAGCCCGATACCGCCTGGCTCATCTCAGCCGCCATCGCCTCGGCACTCCTCGCCGCCAGCATCTTCCTCCCCCTCTGGCGCATGGAACTCATCGCGCCCCAGTACCCGAGTGGCCTGGCGATCTGGGCCTTCGGCAACGGCTTCGTCGGCGACACATCAGGCTACTACGAGAGCTTCGACACCCTCCTCGAGATCAACAACCTCAATCACTACATCGGCATGAAGCCGATCGAGGAAGTCTGGGCGATGGACATCTTCATCCCCGGCCTTGCCCTCACAATCCTCGGCGCCATCCTCACCTCCTTCATCGCCTGGAACAAGCGCTTCTTCCAGGCCTTGATGGCCCTCGCCTTCTGGACCATTCCCGTCTTCTTCATCGTCGTGCTCCAGTACTATCTCTACGACTTCGGGCACACGATGAAGGGCGATGCGGCCCTCGCTATGGACCCCTTCACGCCGAAGGTCATCGGCAGCACAAGCGTTTGGAACTTCCACACCAACAACTCCTTCCAGATCGGCTTCTTGCTCATGGTCCTCTCCGCACTCACGATCACATTCCTCCCTATCATCATCCGCCGTCTTCGGGCCCGCCACGCACAATCGATCACTGAACCGACCCGGCAAACAGCCTCTGACGTCGCATCCATGCGCGGAAGGACCGCCTGATTGCGAAATCTTCTCTCTCTGAGTGTCCTCGGGCTCATGGCCCTCCTGCTAGCCACAGGCGGGCGAGGCGCGGTCGCTGCCCCTTCTGACTCCCTCCAGGGGCAGATCGACCGCGCCTCGCCCGGGGACACCATTTCCATCGACGGCGGCGTTTACAACGAGCGGATCGTCATCGATAAGCCACTCATCCTCGAAGGCCGCAACCGTCCGGTGATCGACGGAGGCGGCGACGGCGATGTCGTCACGATAACCGCCGACAACGTCACGCTCTCGCGCTTCGTCGTCCGGAACAGCGGGCGGGCCATGTCCCAGGAACCCGCCGCTATCAAGATCAAGGACGCCCACTCGGCAACCATCCAGTACAACCGAATCGAGCAGTCCCACTTCGGCATCCACGCCACCGGCAGCCACCACGCCACTATCGCCTACAACGAAATCGATACCGGCAACGGCGTCCCCCAGGAACGGCGCGGACATGCGATCTACCTCTGGGAAGTCGAGACCAGCGCCATTCACGGCAACACCATCACAAACGCCGCCGATGGCATCCACCTGGAGTTCTCCCACGACAACGGCATCGGCGAGAACACCGTCAGCGGCAGCCGCTACGCGCTGCACTTCATGACCTCCAACAACAACCGCATCCTCAACAACACGTTCAGGAACAACCTGACGGGCGCGATCATCATGTTCTCGAACGATATCCTGCTCAAGGGCAACGAGCTCTCGAACAACCGCGATGGCGCAACCGGCGCCGGGCTCCTGCTCAAGGATGTCGACAACGTCTTCGCAGAAGCCAACATCATTCAACGCAACAAGTACGGCATCACCGCGGAAGGCACGCCCAACTCCGTCGGCGCCACCGCCACCTTCCTGAACAACACCGCCGCGCTCAACGACGTCGGCCTGGGTCTCTACCCCAACGCGCCAATCACCTTCGTCACCAATGCCATGATCGAGAACATGGTCCAGGTCGAGGCGATCAGCGGCGCCCTCGCCCTGGGCGCGGAACACGCTGCAGGCACGACCCCTGAGACAGGACAGGCAACATCCGGACCCGTCTGGACCATCGCCGGCCAGGGCAACTACTGGAGCGACTATCGCGGCTACGACGCGGACGGCGACGGGATCGGCGACGTGCCCTACCAACCCACACCGGACTTCGGCGGGGCCGCGGACGACCACCCGACCCTGCGCTTCTTCCGGTTCACTCTCGCCCAGGAAGCCCTGGACTCGGCCTCCGAGATGTTCCCCGTCTACCGGTACGATCCGGTCATGCAAGACACCGGCCCCCTCATGACCGCGCCCGGCCCGGCTATGCCGCGTGAGGGCGGCGTCAACACCGGGCTCATCGTCACCGGCGTCCTCTTGCTCGTCCTCGCTGCCGCTATACTGCAGATGGCTGTGGACACCGATCCCATCTCCGCGCTCCTCGGCGGCGCAAGGCGCGTGCTGCCGAACCGAGGCCAGGCATGAACAGCGAAAACCCAGCGATCCTGAACCTGAGCGGCGTCACGAAGCGTTACGGCAAGATCACGGCGCTCGACGGCGTGTCGTACGAACTCGGCTCAGGGAGCATCGTCGCCCTCCTTCGCCGGCGTGGTCTCGCGATCGAAGCGCGCGGCCGACGCCGCCTTCTTCTGCTTCTTCTGCTCGTAGGCGCTGGGCGCGGGTGCGGCCTCGGCGCTGCAATGCGCGTCGGGCAGGACCTTGGTGCCGACCACCTCGAGGTTGCCCTGCCCTGCGCGATAGCTCTTGGCGTCACCCGGCTTGTAGCGGATCTCGACGCGCCCACCCTCGGCGACGAGCTTGCCGGTGTCGTCCGCGCGCGCGAGCACCTTCTGTCCCTTGAGCACCGCTTCGATCCAGCCCACGCGTCACTCCTCGTCGGGGAGCTGCCAGACGTCTCCCCAGAGCTTCTGTCCGCCGTCGATGTACCACGTCTCGCCCGTCACGAAATCGAGCTGGTCGCTCGCCATGAAGACCATCAGTCGCGCGACCTCGTCGGGCGTGCCGCCGCGGCGCATCGGTGAGGCCTTGAGCGCCTTCTCGAGGATCTCGGGCGGGTATTGATCGGTGCCGCTCGACTTGATGAAGCCGGGGGCGATGGCGTTGATGCGGATGCCGTAGCGCGCCCACTCGA
>JBDSHD010000157.1:0-10538 GCA_039918655.1 Dehalococcoidia bacterium
ACCCGCAGCGGCGCTGGGGCGAAGGTGACGGCACTCGAAGAGCTGCATGTGCTTGAGGAGCAGTTAGGACAGCGTAGATTCCAGCGGGAGGAGGCAACGCGAAGAATCGACGAAGGACGAAGGAAAGCATCTACAACCGGTATCCCGGCCGACCCAACGGCTCTCCGGTCAATGGTAGCCGACCTCCGCTTGGCCCGGCAGGCAGAGGTCGCTGAATTGGCATGGCAACGTGACCTCACGGTGCTGCAGGGGGGACTGGAGCGCGCGGCCGACGCGCTGGACCGCACCCTGGCGGCAAGAGGCTGCAACCCAAACGGTGACGTAAGCGCTGCGTACCAAGCCTACGAGAGTGCGTGCCGCCAGCGGGCCGAGCAGCACCAGGCGGCCGCCAGCAGGCCAGGCATGGAGCAAGCCCTGGCGAACAGGCGTGAGGCAGAGACGGCAGCGGTCGATGCAGCAGACAAGAGCCAGCAGGCCACATCCAGCATTCACGCCATCGGTGAGAGTACCGGCGTGCGAGTTGAGTCCGAAGGGGAACTGGCGGGCGCGATACAGCGATGGCTCGACGAACGCAAGAATACTATGAAGGCGGATGAACAGCGAGTCAAGGATTGGCAGGAATTGCAGTCCCTTCTGGACGGTAGGACAGTGGACGATCTCCGCTCGAATATGAAAGACAAGCAGGGCCAGTTAGCGCTACAAACCGCCGGACTCGACCCCACCGACGTTGCGGCCCTGGACGCAGTCAAGGGTTCTGCGGACCAACTGAAGGCCGCTCGAAGAGCTGAATCGGAGGCCTCAAACGAGGCCGCAAAGGCCCGCGGAGAGCTCAATCAGTTTGTGAAGGACCTAGGTTCGGTCCCGGCGGCGGAAGAGGCGATTACCGTTGCGGAGACGGAACACAAAAGATTGACGCGCCTGGATAGAGTCTTGGCCAGTACCATCGAATTCATGAAGCAGGCGCAGGACAAGACAAACCGGAATATTGCGCCAAAATTGAACGCGACCCTGAACGAATGGCTGCCGAAGATCACCGGAGGCCGATATAGCGAGGCAAGGGTCGATCCAGAGTCGCTGGCCGTGAGCGTTCGCTCACCTGGTGGACGCTGGCGCAAGGCGCAGCTGATCTCACACGGAACCACAGAGCAGGTGTATCTGCTGTTGAGAGTGGCGATGGCTGAACACCTGACGAAAGCCGGCGAAGTCGCGCCGCTCATCCTGGACGACGTTACCGTGCAATCGGATGTGGTGCGGCAAGAGGCGATACTCCGAATGCTCAAGGGCCTCAGCACCAGCAGGCAGATCATTTTCTTCAGCCAGGAAGAGGACGTTCGCGACTGGGCGGAGGCAAGCCTTGATTCAGATAGGGACCGCCTTATCCATCTTGATGCCTCATTAATAGCTCCGTGATGCCATAATCTGGAACCGCCTGGTTCACGAAATGAACGCTCTTTCGGCGTCCCGTTTGTAACGCGTACCCCCATAAGGCCGTCCAGTCTCTCAGACGGGTAAACCCCGGTGGATGGTGTTTATGGAAATTACTACTATTGGCAACAGAACCGCGACAGGCACGCGAACAGCGTGCGTTCTCGCCGACCTCCAGACGTGGCCATCGCTTTTCAACGATGCGCTTGAGGCCCTGGACTTCAGCGTCAACGGCTGTCATGACCTCAACAAGTTGTTTGAGGCCTGCCGGGACACGGACGCGGGCCTTATCATCATCGCCCAACCCGACCCCGCGGGCGCCGTCCGCGCTTGCCGTGTGACGGACAACGTCGGCGGCCTCCCGATCATGGTTGTGATGCCAAGGGAGTCTGACCTCATCCCGGTCCTCGACGCCGGTGCCGACGACGCCGTGGTCGCTCGCGCCGAACCGGCCGTTTTCATCGCCCGCGTCCGGGCCCTCCTCCGCCGCGCGCAGCCCGCCACCACAGCCAACAACACGATCGCTATTCGAGAACTCACGATTAACCTCGAGCGATACCATGTCTACCTGCAGGGCGAATCGATCAACCTCACGCCCACAGAATTCCGGATCCTCGCCGTCCTGGCGAAGCAGGCCGGACGAGTCGTCGATCCGCGCGCTCTACTCGCTGCCGTCCACCAGCACGAGTACGGCGAGAAGGACGCTCAGAATCTCGTCAAGGTCCACATCGCCAATCTCCGGCGCAAGATGGGCGACGATTCACGGTCCGATGACCCATACATCCTCTGCGTGCGCGGGTTTGGGTACATGCTGGAGCGCCGAGGCCGCATCCGGCAGGACGACCCACTGGCGCCCCTGATCGACAACAGCTAATGTGTCGCTTCCCAACTCCGGTTTGCAGATAAGCGACGGCGCGTGTCATTTACCGCATCTAAACCAGCCCTCAACCAGTCCTGAACCGACGGAATGTCACAACCGTTCAAGTCTCTGTTAGCGTGGCACTCGTAGCACGTAAAACGGAGGGCATGAGAGATGGGATTTAACAGCACCAGGGAACGCCAGCAACCGCGGGTGACAGCCCGGCGAGACGTTCAGCAAGCACGATTCGAGGAATACTTCGCCAGAGTTTTCGCGTACGGCCTTGGCGCCACCGGGTCTGAGGAGGCGGCCAGGCGGCTCACCGTCGCCGCCTTCGCCGAGGCATTCGCGCTCCCCGACATGAGGGAGCCGGAGTTCGAGTTGGAGATCTTTCGGGTCGCGCGGAACATTGCGCGAACCCTGTCGGGATCTAGGAGCCAGTTCAGAGACGGTCTTACCGGGCGCGAGCGCGACGTCCTGGCCCTCGTGTTCGACGGCCAGTTGCAGCGGGACCAAGTGGGTTCTCTACTGTCCCTGCGACCGGAAACGGTGCTTGGCATCCTCCTGAAGGGCCTCCGGAAGATGCGCGACCCAATGCCGGCCGCTGCTCTGCCAGCGATCCCGGAATTCTACCGGGCCTAGTCCCCTTTAGTATTTCGAAATGTTCAGGTCGTGGATGCGGCCCTCCACCAGATAGACGACACTCTCGCAGATGTTCGTCACGCGATCGGCAATCCGCTCCAGATTGTGCGCCACCCATATTAAGTAGGTCGCGCGCTGGATGGTCTTCGGGTCATCGATCATGAACGTCAATAGCTCCCGGTAGACCTGCTCGTATAGGGCATCCACTTCATCGTCCATGTCGATGATCTGCCGCGCTTTCTCCGTGTCCCTAGTCCTGTATGCGTCCAGGGCGCCGTCTAGCATCCGTCCCGCGAGCTCCGCCATTCGCGGAATGTCTATGTACGGCTTTAGCGGCGGCTCATCAGACAACATCAGCGCGATCTTCGCGATCCCTTCCGCGTGGTCACCCATGCGCTCGAGATCCACGGTTATGTGAAGCACGGAGATGATCGTCCGCAGATCGCTGGCCAGCGGCGCTTGCAGGGAGATCAGCTCGATGCACTTCTCCTCCGCTTCGTAGCGCTTCTGATTTATCTGGACATCGTTATCGATGATCCTTTGGGCCAGCACCACATCGCGAGTCTTCAGCGCGTCGATGCTCTGGGTGACAGCCGTTTGCACCATGCTCGCCATCACGAGCATGCCTTCCTGTATCTCGTTGAGTTGTTTCTCGAACAGTGCGCGCGTCATGGTATTTCCCCGCCCTAGCCGAACCGGCCCGTGATGTAGTCCTCAGTGCGTTTATCGCGAGGGTTGGTGAAGATCTCGTTCGTTGGTCCGTACTCGACCAACTGACCGTTGACACCATGCTCCTGAGCCAACAGGAAGGCGGTGTAGTCCGAGACGCGCGCTGCCTGCTGCATGTTGTGGGTAACGATGATGATCGTATATTCGCGGGTTAGTTCTCGGATCAGGTCCTCGATCTTCAGTGTCGCTATCGGGTCCAAAGCGGAGCACGGTTCATCCATCAAGATCACGTCGGGCTGCACCGCCAGGGCGCGCGCGATGCACAACCGTTGCTGCTGGCCGCCTGACAGCGCGAGCCCGGACTTGTTCAGGTCATTCTTAACTTCCTCCCAGAGAGCCGCCTGCCGTAAGGCGCGTTCGCAGATACTATCGGGACTCCCCTTAATGCCGTTCACTTTCGCCCCGAAGGTAACGTTGTCCTTGATGGACTTCGGGAACGGGTTGGGCTTCTGGAACACCATCCCGATGCGCCGCCTCACCTCAACGGGATCCACCTTCTTTGCGTAGATATTGGCCCCGTGATACTTGATCTCCCCCTCGACCTTCGCGCCCGGAATCAGGTCGTTCATCCGATTCAGACAACGCAGAAGGGTACTCTTGCCGCACCCGGACGGGCCGATCAGGGCAGTCACCTTGCGCACGGGAATCTCCATCGTAATCCCGCTGACAGCGTGCTTGGCGCCGTACCAGACACCAACGTCACGCAGCGAGAAGAGGGCATCGCCATCAGGTGACCGAATTGCGCCTGTATCCACGGCTGGCAAATCTCCGGCTAACGCATCCCCGCCTGCGGAGGCCCGAAGCCGCTCTTCCGTCTCTCTAAGCTCTGATTCCTTCAACCTGGTAATCAATTGTCGCATCGCTGACTCGCCTTTACCACTTCCTACGAGCGCCGGAACCGCTCACGGATCAGGGCCGCCCCGATATTCAGCGCCATCACGCCCACCATCAGCACGATGATCGCTGCCGCAGCGTTCTGCCGAAACTCCTCCCGGGGATCGATCGTCCAGCCATATATCTGGATCGGGAGAATCGTGAAGGCGTCCATCAAACTCTGGATCGGGGTGAAGATGCTAGGCGAGAACTGGAGAAACGTGAATCCACCGATCATGATGATCGCTGCCGTCTCTCCGACCGCGCGGGACACGGCCAAGATGATCCCGGTCATGATCCCGGGTACTGCGCTCGGCAGCACGCTGTGCCAGACCGCCTGCCAGCGGGTCGCCCCCAACGCCAGCGCACCGTCCCGCTGGCTCGGTGGCACCTGCCGTATCGCCTCCTGCGAAGCTATCACCGTCATCGGGATGATCATCAGCGCCAGGGTGAATCCCGCGGCCAAGATCACCGGTCCCATGTTGTAGAACCGTACAAACACGGCGAGGCCGAGGATGCCGTAGATGATGCTGGGTACCCCCGCGAGGTTCGCCAGGTTCAATTTCACAAATGCCAGTAAGCCGTTCTTGGGAGCGAACTCTTCGATCCAGATGGCGGTCCCCACGGCGATAGGTATCGCCAGGACGACGCCCACCCCGACGACCCAGATGGTCCCAAGTAGCGCCGGACGGATACCGGCCTTATCGGCGAAGCGTGATGGGTAATTGGTGATGAAGTCCAACTCCAATCTGCCCAACCCCTCTTTCGCCGTCAGGAACATGAGCAACGCGAGGATGGACAACGCCGCCAGTGTCGCGCCGAGGAACAGGTATCTTGACGCCCGAGCGACCCACTGCCGCCGAGCCACGCTTCCTGCGGCCTGTAACTTCAGGGCCTCGGCCGCCACTATTCGTACTCCTCGCGGTATCGGCGCACGAACCAGTAGGCACCGAGATTGACCATGAAGGTGATGACGAAGAGCATGCTCCCCACGGCGAACAGGGCCTGGTAGTCGATGGTGCCGCGAGCAGCGTCACCTAACCCGACTTGCAGCATGAACCCCGTCATCGTCTGCACCCCCTCCAACGGGTTTAGAGTCAGGTTCGGGGTCGATCCGGCGGCAATCGCTACGATCATCGTCTCCCCAATGACTCGGGCGATGGCCAACAGGATAGCGGCGATGATCCCGGACAGTGCCGCCGGGACAACAACGCGTGTCGCCACTTCCAGGCGCGTCGCGCCCAGGCCGTATGCTGCCTCCCGCAGGTCACGCGGCACGTTCGCCATCGCATCCTCCGAGATCGAGGCGATCGTCGGCAGGATCATCACGGCCAGCATGATGCTGGCGGCCATGGCGTTGAAGATTGGGACGTTGTCCTTGCCCAGCAGCGGTTGGAGTATGTCCTGGGTGACATAGGTGAGCGCAAAGTAGGCGTAAACAACCGTCGGTACGCCAGCCAGCGCCTCGAGGACGGGCTTGACGAGCTTCCGCGTTCGGCTGGCCGCGTACTCACTCAAGTAGATCGCAGTCGCCAGGCCGAGCGGTACCGCGAAGATCAGCGCCCAGAGGGTGACGTTGAGGGTTCCAGCCACGAGCTCCCAGATGCCGAAAGAAACCGGCTCGTACAGGGGCTGCCACTTTGTCTCCAGGAAGAAATCCTGAAACGATACCACCTCGAAGAACGTGAGTGTTTCGCGAACCAGGACAAAGATGATGAGGGCGGTCGTGATCAGGGATACCGCCGCACAAAGGAGCAAGACTCCGAGGATCGCCAGCTCGTGCGGCCGCCGGAGGAGTCGCTTGTCCAGCGATCCCTCCGGAAGTGACTGACCGGGCAGGTCGCCGGCGCTCGCAAGGCTCAAGTCCCCATTCCTTCCCTTTCAGGTCGCATCAATCTCTTCCATGCCGGTGTACAGAATAGTCGGGCGACCCTGCCGCAGAAAGCAGGCCGCCCGATTATCCCCAAAACGGTACCTCGCCGCTCTCTACGGCAGGTAAGGCTCTATCTTGGCAAGCTGCTCATCCAGCAGCGCTTTCGGTAGGGACACGTAGCCTACCTCGGGCACGATCGTTTCGGTGTTGAGAAGATAGAACTCGACAAACCCGAGCACTGGGCTCTCCGCCTCCTCGAGCAGAGAGGCCAGTGTGTAGATGAACAGCGGGCGGCTCAGGGGCGCGTAGCTTCCGTCCAGTGCGGCATCGAACGTAGGCGCGACACAACCCTCGCCGTTGTCGATCTCGACGGCCTTCAGGTTCTGACCGGCCTCCTGGTAATAGGCAAAGCCGAAATAGCCGATGGCGTTCGGGTCGTTCTCGATGCCTACCGCCAGTATGTTGTCGTCTTCAGACGGCGTACCGTCCCCAGTGTGGAAGGCGTTCTCATCGACGCCCTCAATGATCTCCTCGACGAAGTAGTCGAAGGTGCCGGAGTCCACTCCCGGGAAGTACCGCGTGATCTCCTGATCAGGGAAGGCTGGGGCGACTTCGTTCCAGTTGGAGGCGCCGCCGTCCTTGAAGATCAAGTGCAGTTGGTCGACAGTGAGGCACTCCACAAAGTCATTCTCCGGGTTCACCATCACCGTCAGGGCGTCGAGCGCCACCTGCAATTCGACGATGTCGGCCTCCGCAATGCCGCCGTCCGCGCACGCCTGCACCTCGTCATCCTTGATCGGGCGCGAGGCGTCAGAAACCTCGATCTCTCCCCGGCAGAACTTCTCGAAGCCGCCGCCGGTACCGGAGAACGCCACGTCGACGCGCGCGTCCGACAGGTTGCCAAACTCCTCGGCCATCGCGGCTGTAATCGGATAGACGGTCGAAGAACCGTCGACCGCGACCGATCCGCTTAGTGTGCCGGGGTCTATCGATCCCGTAACGATCTGGCCGTCACCGGCAGGCGTGGTCGCGGCTGTAGTCTCGCCGCCGCCGTCATCATCGTCATCATCGCCGCAAGCTACGAACGACACTGCCAGAACAAGTATCGCTACCAACATTGACAGCCTGAACAACCGATTGCCCAAGAAACCCATGTATTACTCTCCTTTTGTTATGTACTTAACCTCAGCGTATGGGCGCGCCTACCGTGCGTCCTTTAACGTGCGGTTAACAACGTTTAACTGCAGGTAAACCCCTGTGAATTACAGAAGAACGCCATATGCCGCCCTCATTCGATGGACGCCCGCAGCACCATACGGTAAAACCAGTTATGCAGCCCCGCGAGGGCAAGACCCTCGGGTGTGAGAAGGAGAACCATGGGAAACAAGGTTTATGTGATCGGCGTCGGCATGACCAAGTTTGAGAAGCCGGGCTCAAAGGCCTGGGACTACCCCGACATGGCGAAGGAGGCCGGGACGAAGGCTCTTGACGACGCCGCGATCCCCTACGGCGAGGTCGAACAGGCCGTTGTTGGGTACGTCTACGGCGAGTCCACCTGCGGCCAGCGCGCCGTCTACCAGCTGGGTCTCACCGGCATCCCCGTCTACAACGTGAACAACAACTGCTCCACTGGCTCCACCGCCCTCTTCATGGCGAAGCAACTGATCGAGGGTGGCCTCTCCGACTGCGTCCTCGCCCTCGGCTTCGAGAAGATGCAAAAGGGTTCACTCGGCGCCACCTTCACGGACCGCGTGAACCCCATGGACCAGCACGTCAACGCGATGGTCCAGCTGCGAGGTTTCGAGCCTCACCCGCCCGCGGCGCAGCTCTTCGGCAACGCCGGCCGTGAACACATGGAGAAGTACGGCTCCACGCCGCTACACTTCGCGAAGATCGGCTACAAGAACCACAAGCACTCGGTGAACAACCCGTACTCCCAGTTCCAGGACGAGTACACACTGGAGCAGATCGTCGCCGCGCCGATGGTCCACGACCCCCTGACCAAGCTCCAGTGCTGCCCAACTTCGGACGGCTCCGGCGCCGCCGTGCTGGCCAGCGAAGAGTTCGTCAAGAAGCACAACCTGCAGGACAAGGCGATCGAGATCCTCGCCCAGGAGATGGTCACCGACATGCAGGACACCTTCGACAGCAAGTCCTCGATCAAGCTCATCGGCAGCGAGATGTCCCGCGTGGCCGCCCAGCGCGTCTACGAGCGCACCGGCATCGGTCCGGAACAGGTCGACGTCATCGAACTCCACGACTGCTTCTCCGCCAACGAGATGATCACCTACGAGGCCCTGGGGCTCTGCCCCGAAGGCACCGCACACAAGTTCGTGGATGAGGACGCGTTCACCTACGGCGGCAAGGTTGTCGTCAACCCATCCGGCGGCCTGATCTCAAAGGGTCACCCCCTCGGCGCGACCGGTCTCGCCCAGTGCTCCGAGCTCACGTGGCAGCTACGCGGGACGGCCGGCAAGCGGCAGGTGGAGGGGGCAAAGGTCGCGCTCCAGCACAACATCGGGCTGGGCGGCGCCGTAGTCGTCAGCATGTACCGGAAGGGCTTCTAGAGACTAACGGCTAATATGGCCGGCAGCCCCACGGCCGCCAGCCAGACGCGGACCAGATCTGGAACGCCCACGACACGTTGCTCGCCGGGTCGCTCCACAGCTCCCAGAAGCCTGGGAACCGGCTCGCGTGGACCTGGTTTATCTGGAAGAGCCCGTAGTTTGAGCCACCGCCAATGGCGGTCGGCCTCAGTCCTGACTCGCATCGCGCCACTCCAAGCGCCTCCTGGCAATTCCAAGCGTAAGAGCAGATGAGCCCCTCGATCCCACCCGTGGGCACCGGCGGCGGGGCGACGAAAGCAGCCGGTGCCGGGGTTGGCGCAGAGGTCGGAGCAGGGGTCGGAGCAGGGGTGGGCGCCGCGGGTGGTGGCACGGCCTTCCGTGCCAGCCCGTAGGACCTGGCATCCTGGCGCTCCATCACGAGGCTGGCCGAGCTCGGGCCAGACTCTGGTTTCTCTGGAACAGCCTGTGCGGCCAGGGCGTGTGACGGGCTTCCATCGTCACTGTGGCGAAGCTGGATCGCGATGATCGGTAGCATGAAGACGAGCAACAGGACGGAGAGCCGGGCGAGGAGGGGAAGATGCCACTCCCTGGGTCGCTCCGGCTCCGGGGGTACTTCCTCCACCGCGGTTTCCTGTGGAGAGCGTTTGCGGTGGACCTTGAACGCAAGAAAGGTGAGCGCAAAGACAAGCAGTAAGGTAGAGAGTCGAGTGATCATGGGAGAAAACCTGGGCGCGGGGCTGCGCCTGCAAATCCGGCGGGCAAACAAAGGGGGGCGGCCCAGCCGGTCTAGATATCCGGTAAAATTACTTCACGAGAGCATAGACTAACAGCCTGTACAAGTTTGTGCAAGTTCTCACATTCACAATCGACCGTCGCGGTCCCATACGGCAATGGCTTCGGTTGTCGCGTAACCATCTACTGGATACCATTTCCAGCGAGGGCCTGTAGCTCAGCGGTAGAGCTCCGGACTTTTAATCCGGGAGTCGTGGGTTCGAATCCCACCGGGCCCTCCACATTTTCGTATCTAAAATCGAGTGACCCGATCATCACCGCGGCAGTTACTTGACAGTTGTCGCCCATTTGTCGCCCAACTGGTGTGGGGCTCACCGCGCTGGCACGGCCAATGTGCATGGGCCGGGTGGCCTAGGGAGTTTCTGATCGTGCCCGGGTGTCCTGCGATTGTAGTAGTACATGTTAAGTGCGAGCGTCAGCGACCGTTCTCGAGCGTTCGCATCCATCCATCGAGATCGCAATGACACGATCATAGATATGGCAATACGAGGTAGCCGGTCGATCCGTGGAGATCACCGACAGTGGGCTCAAGCTCCTGGGACTGAGCCCGGAATCAGTGGCGACGGCAACGCCTATCCGACCTCAGTAAGGCGAGTCCGCGCCCGTCTTCTCCCTCAGGCCAATATGCTGTGCACCGGCGCATTGATTCACCGAGCGAGCTGCTTCTCCGGATGGGACCAACAACACGACCAAAGTGCAGTTGCACCGGTTCCGTCAGGTTATGTTATGATGTAACAAAGCGAATACAGAAAGGGGCACACCTCTGTGAGGTGTGCCC
>JBDSHD010000158.1:0-2709 GCA_039918655.1 Dehalococcoidia bacterium
TGATGGACGTCAGTTCAGCGGCCGACGCCCTGAAATGCGATAGGGTGCCGGGGAGGAGGTTCGAGAGGAAGACATCGGCGTCCTTCACCAGGTCGTGGAGCAGTTTCTGCCCCTCTTCCTTGCGCAGGTCGATGGCGATGCTCTTCTTGCCCCGGTTCACAAGCTCGAAGAGGAGACCGCGGCCTGTTGGCGTCTTCATCGACGCGCCAAACAGCGTCTGGAGGCCGCGCGCGAGGTCGCCCTGGCCCGGCTTCTCGATCTTGATGACGTCAGCGCCGAGGTCCGCGAGGAGTTGACCGGCAAGCGGGCCCTGGACCCAGATCGTGAGGTCGATGACCTTGATCCCGTCGAGCGGAGGACGCGGAGCCGTGTTCATGCGAGATGGATGATACCAGCGAGTCGTAAGATAGGCCCACGAAATCGAAGGGGGTTCCGGGATGTCCAGACCTGTAGTCGTGATCACCGGCGCGAGCCGGGGTATTGGCAAGCAACTCGCGATCGACTTTGCGACGGCCGGGTACGACGTGGCCTGCCTGGCGCGTTCGACGGAAGGCGGGGCAAGCAAGCTGCCCGGCACAATCGACGAGACCGCGTCGTTGGTGGTAGCCGAGGGCGGTCGGGCTCTCCCGCTAGCGGTGGACGTGCGGTCGGAGGAGGAAGTGATGGCCGCCGCCGCGAAAGTGTACGCGGAGTTCGGCCGGTGCGACATGGTGATCAACAACGCCGCGATCGCTCCGCCGGGCAATTCGCTGGAGATGTCTGGCAAGCTCTGGCGCCTAGGCGTGGACGTGAACGTGAACGGGCCTTTCTACGTCATCCGCCACTTCTGCCCTGGGATGCTGGAATCCGGCGGGCGGGTGATCAACATCTCGTCAGCGGTGTCCGTTACGCCGGAGTATGGGCGGATCAACTACACGACGACGAAACGGGCACTGGAGGGAATGACGGAGGGCTTCGCCCACGAACTACGGGGGAAGATCGGTGTCAACTGTATCCGGCTGGAGCTGGCCGTGTGGAGCGAGGGGTTCGCGGCGACGCTGGGCGCGACAAACAAGACCGGATTTGAGCACCCTGTGGTAATGTCCGACGCCTGCCTCTGGTTGGCGGATCAGCCTATTGACTACTCGGGACACATCCTTACAATCGGACAGATGCGGGAGATGGGCGTGGTGCGCGGAGTCACTTCGGCCTGAATGCCGGCATAGGAGGAACCATGACAACCAACAACATTGACCAGGCAAAGGCGGAAGCGTTCGCTCAGAAGATGATGGACGCAATGACCGGCGGGTCGCTCTCGCTCATGCTGAGCGTGGGACACCGGACCGGGCTCCTCGACAAGATGGCGGACCTCCCGCCGTCGACAAGTGAGGAGATCGCACACGCCGCCGGCCTGAACGAGCGTTACGTCCGGGAGTGGCTAGGGGGTGTGACAACAGGCGGCGTCGTGGAGTACGACGCCGCGACGAAGCGTTACCGTTTGCCTCCGGAGCACGCTGCGTTCGTGACGCGAGCAGCCGGACCGGACAACTTCGCGTTCCTCATGCAGTACATCGCGGTGCTGGGAGACGTCGAGGGCAAGATCGTCGAGTGCTTCGAGAAAGGCGGTGGCGTTCCCTACAGTGACTTCCCGCGGTTCGTGGAAGTGCAGCGCGAGGAGACCGCTCGGGTGTACGACCTGGCGCTTGTGGACGGCATCCTGCCGGTAGTGCCCGGTATCACGCAGCAGCTTGAGGCCGGCATCGACGTCGCGGACATCGGCTGCGGTGGAGGGCGTGCGATCAACGTCATGGCGAAGGCGTTCCCGAAGAGCCGCTTCACGGGATTCGACCTCCTCGACGAGAGCATCGGCTTCGCGACCACCGAGGCGAAGGAGTGGGGGCTGACCAACGCAAGGTTCGAGGCCCGCAACGTGACGGACCTCGGCGAGACCGAGGCGTTCGACTTCATCACCGCCTTCGATGCCATCCACGACCAGGCGCAGCCCCGGAAAGTGCTGGCGAACATCGCGACGGCATTGCGGCCGAGCGGAGTGTTCCTGCTGGCCGATATCGCCGCGTCGAGCGACGTGGCGAAGAACATCGATAACCCGTGGGCGCCCCTGTTCTACACGTGGTCGACGTTCCACTGCATGACCGTCTCCCTGGCCTACGGCGGCGAGGGCCTTGGGACGTGCTGGGGCGAGGAGTTGGCGAAGGAGTTGTTAGCGGAGGCGGGCTTCAGCTCGGTTCAGACGACGCAGGTCGAAGGCGACCCGATCAACATCTACTACATCTGCCGGAAATGATAGTTGTCATCCTGCCGCAGCAGGATCCGGGGACGCGGGGCGATCGTGGGCGGCGATTGAGAACCAGCGTGCACACTGTCGCATCGGTAAGCCCCACACCCCGCCAGGTCCCGCTGCGGCAGGATGACGATGGATTACCGGCGCGGCTCCCAGCTGAAGTAGCGCAACGCCAGCACCAGCCCGGCGATGCCCCAGGCGGCGACGACCGCGAGGTTGTCCCATTCGAAGCCGTTGCCGGTCGCGTAGGGGTTGAACGATGTCTGCAGCGCTTCGGCGAACGGTTTGACCGGGAAGATGTCACCCAGGAAATCGACCCAGCCCGGCGGGTCTTGAAGCGGGATGAAGACGTCGGAGATGAACAGGAGAGGCAGGATCGTCCCGTTGGTGATGGCGGGAGCGGCGTCGGAGTTCGGTATCGCCGCGGT
>JBDSHD010000159.1:0-3861 GCA_039918655.1 Dehalococcoidia bacterium
CTTCACTCTTCACCCTTCCCCCGTGGGGCGAGAACCCGACACGGGGGGGAGCGCAACCCTACTTACTATTGGCGGCGGCGAGCGCAAGATCTCAGGTAGGGTGGGCTAATCCGGCGCCTCGCCGAGACCCGCGTATGCCCGCCTGGAGGTAACCATGGGTAAAGCACCAGAAACCACCGTCAACTACCGGGACAAGTGGACATGGGACAAGTCCGCATTCGTCAGCCATTGCATCAACTGCTACCCCGGCAACTGCCTGTACCGCGTCTACGTGAAAGACGGCGTCGCGGTGCGGGAGGAACAGTCGGGGACGTTCCCGGCGATCGAGAAGGGCGTCCCTGACATGAATCCGATGGGCTGCCAGAAGGGGAACGCCTGGAGCCAGATGCTGCACAGCCCCGAACGCGTGCTCTACCCGATGAAGCGCGCCGGCGAGCGCGGCAGTGGGAGCTGGACGAGGGTGAGCTGGGACCAGGCGTTGACCGAGATCGCAGACGCCACCCTGGACGCGATCGAGGAGTCCGGGCCGGATTCCATCCTCCACATCGCGACTCCCAACGAGGGCGGTTTGATGGCGGGCATGCTGATGGGCCCGTTGATCGAGGGCCTGGGCGGGACGACGACCGACGTGAACGCCGACATCAACGACTTCAACCCCGGACTCTACATAACGTACGGGAAGGTGAACTCGGCGAGCAGCGTCGACGACTGGTTCCACGCCGAGCTTTCGCTGGTCTGGCACCGCAACCCCGTTTACACGGCGATCCCCTGGTACCACTTTGTCCTCGAGTCCCGCTACAACGGCGGCGAGGTCGTGACCATCGCGCCGGACTACAGCCCCTCGGCGATCCATGCGGACTACCACGTGACCGTGGAGCCGGGGAGCGACGCGGCGCTGGCGCTGGGCATGTGCCAGGTGATCGTTGAAGAGGACCTGATCAACCGCCAGTTCATCTGTGAGCAGACTGATCTCCCGCTGCTGGTCCGGACGGACACGAAACGCTTTCTCCGCGGCCCCGAGGTCGCAGCGGATGCCCGGGCCGACCAGTTCTACTGGTTCGACACGAAGTCCGGCCAGGTGGTCCCGGCGCCCCGTGGCACCCTGGCCCTCGGCGCGGTGGAGCCGGCCCTTGAAGGGACGTTCCAGGCGGTGTTGGCGGACGGGACAAGCGTGGAGGCCGTGCCCGCCTTCCAGTTCTTGAAGGAGGAGTTGAACGCGGACTACACACCAGAAAAGGCGGCGGCCCTCTGCGGAGCTGACGCGGACGCGATCCGGATGCTGGCGCGGAAGGTTGCTACGAAGCGCACGAACATCCTCCTCGGCTTCAACGCTGGCAAGTACTACCACGGAGACCTGATGGAGCGGTCGATGTGCCTGCTGCTGGGCCTGACCGGCAACTGGGGCAAGAAGGGCACAGGCACCCGGAGCTGGTCGGTCGGCATGTTCGACGGCGCCTACCTTTCATCGATGAAGAACACGGCCGGCGCCGAGGAGGCGACGAGGGTCCTGACGATGCGCAACATGATGGCGCAGGCGATGAAGGCCCAGGACCCCGAGATGACGGACGAGATGGCCGCGTTCGAACTGATGCGGATGGCCGCGCCGCTCGGCAATACGGTGCCGCCGGCGTTCCTTTGGTACTACCACTGCGGTCTAAAGGAGCGGTGGAATACGCCTTCGTGGAACGACCCGGCGATCGGGGAGGGCTTCGACAGCCGCATGAAGGAGGCGCTGGACAAGGGCTGGTGGACGGGCCTGAACCGCCCCGGCCCGGAGAACCCGCCGCGCGTGCTGTTTGAGGTGGGCGGGAACTTCCTCAGGCGCCTGCGCGGCGGGCAGAAGCTTGCCCTCAATAACCTGTGGCCGAAGTTGAAGATGATCGTGACCGTGGACTGGCGAATGCAGACGACCGCGATGTGGTCCGACATCGTGCTGCCGGTGGCCCTCAGTTACGAGAAGATGACGTTCCACATCCCCACGCCGGACATCATGAACCTGACGTTCTCGGACGAGGCAGTGCCGCCGCCGGGCGAGACCAAGCCTGAGTTCGAGATATTCAAGCTGTTGGCCGAGAAGATAGAGGAGCGGGCGAAGTCACGGGGCCTCCTTGAGTGCAAGGACTCGCGAGGCGGGCTCCACCGGCTGGACGGACTGGTCGAGAAGTTCACGAAGGGCGGCGCCATCGACACGCCGGCGAAACTGGCCGACGAGTGGATCAAGGACACCGTGACATTTGGCAACTTGCCTGCCGATACGGACCTCGAGGTGATGAAGGAGAAGGGCATCGTGCGGTTCACGAACTGGGGAGCCGTGCCTTTCGCCATCGCTCAGGCCTCGGACCTGGAGCCGGACAGCACGCATAACCCGTTCCGCTGGCACACCGAGAAGAAGATGCCGTACCCCACACTGACGCGGCGGGCGCAGTTCTACATCGACCACGAGTGGTTCCTGGAAGCGAACGAGCAGCTGCCGGTGCACAAGGAGAACCCAAGACAGGGCGGCGACCACCCGCTGACGATGACGAGCGGGCACTCGCGGTGGACTATCCATTCCACCAACTCGGTGAACCGGATGATGCTCCAGACGCACCGGGGCGAGCCATCGGTTTCGCTGAGCCCACGAGATGCTGAGGCAAGGGGGATCGAGAACGGCGGCCGTGTCCGCGTGTTCAACGATATTTCCTCGTACGCCTGCGCGGCCAAGATTTCCCCGGCGGTGAGACCGGGCCAGCTGATCATGTACAACGGCTGGGAGCCCTACCAGTTCGAGCAGTGGGACGACCCGACGAATAGCGAGCCGGGCATGGTCAAATGGCTGCACCTGGCGGGCGGCTACGGTCACCTGCGGTACTGGCTCATGCAGCTCCAGCCGGTACCTATTGACCGCGGAATCGCGATCGACGTGGCGAAAGCTTGACGTAATAGCGCCCGGCCCGTGCGCCCGCGAATGAGCGGTTGTTATAGAATCGCTGCGACAAGTCTCATTTGAGCGAGGAGGGCAACGTGCCGGGGCGAAGTTTCAAAGAGGTCATCGAGAAGAAGAAGAAGGCGATCGCCCGCAGGCCGGAGTTCGGGCGCGGAACGGCGACCACGCGGGTCACCGTGCGCGGAGGGGCGACTTGCGATATCGAGGACGGTGAGTGGAAACTCATCGCCGATGAAGGCCGCGGAGATGGCGGCGACGGTCTCGGGCCGGACCCAGGCGTCTACGGGCGAGCAGCGTTGGGGAGTTGCCTGGCAATCGGGTATGTGATGTGGGCCGGCTACATGGGCGTGCCGATTGATAGCATCAGCGTTGAGGTCGAAGGTGACTACGATGCGAGCGGAATGTTCGGGATCGATGACTCGCTACCGCCGGGATGGTCCGCGCTGCGCTACGCCGTCGAGATCAGCAGTCCAGCTCCCGAGGCGAAGGTGCGGGAGCTTGTCGACTACGCCGACCGGCACAGCCCACTGCTCGACTCCTTCCAGCGTGCGATTCCCGTAACCGGCGCCATCAAGATCACGGAAGCGGTGAAGGGATAAACGATGGAACCGAAAATGCACCGCAGAGTGCAGCGATACGGATGGGACCTGGCGGTCCAGGACTACGATAGCTATTTCGTCCCGCTCCTGCGGCACTGTTCCGAGCGCTGCATCGAAATGCTGGACCTGCAACCCGGACAGCGCGTTCTGGACGTCGCCTCAGGGACAGGAGTGGCGGCATTCTTGGCCGCCGATAAGGTTGGCCCGGCAGGTGAAGTGGTGGCCACTGATATCTCGCAGAAGATGGAGGATGTCGTGCGCGAAGAGGCAGAGCGCCGCGGTGTCGTCAACATGAGCTTCGAGCGTGTTGACGCGGAGGAACTGGGGTTTCCTGAC
>JBDSHD010000160.1:0-2607 GCA_039918655.1 Dehalococcoidia bacterium
GAAACGATCATCCGGGAGGCGCAGTCGCGAGGCGACCGGCGGCCTCGGATCATTGGGCACGACCTGGTGGCGCCGCGGTTCGACCGCTATCAGTTGACGGCGGCTCACAACGATCACATCAACCAGATTCAGTTCAACCTACCGCCTGAGGTCCGGCTCTTCACGGATGCTGAATGGACTTACCCGGACGTCACCTACAGCAAGGATATGGACACTCGCGTCGGCGGGCTTACGTTCCAGCTCCACCACGCTCGCGGTGAGACCGACGACGAGACATGGGTCTGGTGCCCCGAGGAGCGAACACTGTGCACCGGCGACACGTTCGTGTGGTGCTCGCCGAACGCGGGCAACCCATACAAGGTGCAGCGCTACGCGAAGGACTGGGCGGACGCGCTCGAGCAGATGGCGGCGCTAAAGCCGGCGCACCTCCTGCCCGGCCACGGCCCCGCGATCAATGACGAAGGCACCATCGAGGAGGCATTGCTTTCGACGGCGCACCTCTTGCGCTCGATCCACGACCAGGTCGTAGGGGGGATGAACAAGGGCAAGCTGCTGGAAGACATCATGCGTGACATCGAGTGGCCGGCGACGGACAAGCCGTGGCTGAGGCCGATCTACGACCACCAGGAGTTCATTGCGCGAAACGTCTTCCGGCTCTACGGCGGATGGTGGGACGGCAACGCGGCGACGATGCTCCCTGCGCACTCGTCGGAGGTGATGGGCGCGTTGGTCGATACGGTGGGCGCGGAGCCGATCCTCAACCGGGCGAAGAGCGCACGAGATGACGGGAACCTTAAGCTCGCGTGTCACCTGGTGGACTTTGTGCGCCGGGGAAACCCCGAGAATCGCGAAGCGTGGGAGTTGTGGCGCGACCTGTTCACGGCTCGGGCGGCCGAGGAGGAGTCGCTCATGGCCAGGGGTGCATTCAAGGCAGCCGTGCGCGAGGCGGAAGCGCGGCTGCAGGATCTTAAGTAGAGGCCGTCCGGTCATATATGCAACTTTGCAGAAAGTCGGTTGGCGATTCGCTCTGTCTATAGTTGAAACATTGCTGATCGAGGAGTAATCTAGGCGAAGCTATCGCGCCGGAGGGACGGATAAATGGTCACGCTCAAGAGTGCGTCTTACGCGATTAACGCGAAGACGTTTATCGATAACCCATCTCACAAGGATCTTCGTAAGCTCACCGCGGAGATGGAGAACGCCCATCACACCGTCTTTGGCAACCTGAACGTCCAGACGCGCGTCGATTCGCGCAGCGCTCGTTCCACCTACATCGTAACGGACAATCCGGACCAGTATCGCGGCCTGCAGACGATGTCCCGCGAGAGCTACGAGAAGATCGTCGACTTGCAGGAAAACTACATGCGCGACCAGGAGATGATCATCATTGACGGCAACATCTCCAACTCGCCCGAAGTGCAGACAGCTGCACGGCTGATCATCGAGGCGAGAAACGCCAACGTCGCCGGCATGCAGAAGTTCCTCTACTTCCCGCGCGAAGGTGGGGAGGCGCAGGTTACGGTGATAGACACCCCTAACCTGCCAGCGCACGGCTACCCGAACGACCGCTGCATCGCCGTCGATCTCGAGAACGGCGTGACGCGCGTGCTCAACTCCGACTACTTCGGTGAGTCGAAGAAGGGCGGCCTGCGGATGTGGAACAAGATCGTCTACGATAAGGGCGGCCTGCCGATGCACGCGGGCGCCAAGGTTGTGTACACGGCATCAGGCCCGAAGACGCTGATCATCATCGGCCTGTCCGGAACCGGCAAGACCACGTCTACGTTCCGTCGGCAGGGAGACTCGAAACCCGTCCAGGATGATTTCATCGCCTTGATGCCGGGCGGGAAGGTGCACGGCACGGAGAACGGCTGCTTCGCCAAGACGTTTGGGCTGCACCCGGACCACGAGCCGGAGATCCACGCCGCCTCCACCAGCGCCATCGCCTACCTTGAGAACGCGTACATGGACGACGACGGGAACGTCGACTTTTTCAATGAGTCCCACACGCAGAACGGCCGTGCTGTCTTCCCGCTGGAAGCCCTGGGCCGTTACGAGGACGCCCGCAACATCCCGCCGGTGTCGGCCATTGTCATTCTGAACCGCGCCCGCGCCGTCGTTCCCGCGCTTGCGAAGCTATCCCAGCAACAGGCGGCGGCTTACTTCATGCTCGGCGAGACGCAGGGGACGAGCGCGGGAGGCAAGGACGAGGCCGGTAAGGCACTCCGCATTCCCGGCACCAACCCCTTCTTCCCGCTTCCCAATGAATGCCAGGGCAACCGTTTCCTGGAACTTCTTAAATCGCACCCAATCGATGTCTACTTGATGAACACCGGTTGGATCGTCGATAACGAGGGGCCTGGCTCGCGGAAGATTGCTGTCGCTGACTCCTCCATTTGCCTGCAGGCGATCGCGGAGGGCGGAGTGGAGTGGGTGCGGGATCAGGACTTCGGGTACGAGGTTGCGAAGTCCCTGCCGGGCCTTGAAGGCGAGGACGCGGAGATCCTCCAACCGCGCAAGGCGTTCGAGCGCCTGGGCCGGTTGCCCGAGTACGACGCATGGGTCACGAAGCTCAAGACGGAGCGGCGCGAGTTTCTGCAGACGTTC
>JBDSHD010000161.1:0-9376 GCA_039918655.1 Dehalococcoidia bacterium
CAATGTGACTACCGACTTCGCCGCAGCGATGAAGGCGCGAATCTTGTTAGGGTCCTTGACGCCGTTGGTCTCCACGCCACTGGATACATCGACAGCCCAGGGATGAACGGCAGCCACGGCTTCAGCGGCGTTCCCGGAAGTCAGTCCGCCTGCGAGGATGGTCGGGGTCTTCGCCGCGATCTCCGCCGCCACCCTCCAGTCGACCGTGCGACCAGTACCACCGTAGGCACCCTCGACGTAAGGGTCGAGCAGAAGGACCGCCCCCCCGTGGTAGTGCGCGAGGAGGTGGTCGGCTGACTCACCGTCGCGTACCTTCATGCACTTGAGGATTGGCCGGTTCAGGCTTTCGTTCAGTTCCCACGGTTCCGATCCGGAGAGCTGGATCAGGTCCAGTCCGCATTCGTCCGCAATCGAGTTGACGGTGCTAGCGTCCTGGTCGGCAAACACACCCACCAGCAGTGGCCGCTTCTCCCCAAGCGCCGCTTCTATCACAGCGATGTCGGGTGCGAGGGGTGTCGGCGTGGTCTTGCCGAGTGCCTCAGCGATGCGCCGGGCCTGCCCGATCGTCACCTGTCGCCGGGAGGGCGCAAAGACGGTGCCGATGAAATCGGCGCCGTACGCGGCGGCGAGGCGCGCGTGTTTCGGGTCAGTGATCCCACAGATCTTCACGAAAGTCATCGTCCCGCACTCATCCCAGCAACTCCCGCACCTTGTCCGCCGGGTCTGGCGCAGTCACTACGCCCTCGCCGATGAGCACGGCGTTCACGCCGCAGCGTTCGAGACGCAGCATGTCGTCCCGCGTGAAGATGCCGCTCTCCGCGACGATCGTGGCGTTCGGTGGCGCCAGCGGGCGCAGACGCTCTGTCGTGACGAGGTCGATATCAAACGTGCGGAGGTCGCGGTTGTTAATGCCGATCAGAGTTGCGACGGCCTTCGCGGCACGCTCCATCTCCGCTTCGTCGTGAACCTCGACCAACGCGTCGAGACCAAGTGCTCGTGAGACCGCCAGGAGCGCCTCAAGAAGTGGTTGTTCGAGGATCGCGACGATCAACAGGATCGCATCGGCGCCCGCGGCGCGGCCTTCGTACAACTGGTACTCGTCGAAGAGGAAGTCTTTGCGGAGCAGCGGCGGTCCAGACGGAAGTCGTTCTCGGATCGCTGTCAGGTGGTCCAGTTGCCCCTGGAAGTGCTTCGTCTCGGTCAGAACTGAGATCGCGGCCGCGCTACCCTCGGCGTAGCGGCCCGCTAGCCAGACCGGATCGAAGTCCTCTCGTAGGATGCCCCGGGATGGCGACGCCTTCTTGACCTCAGCGATCATGGCGATGTCTGTGCCCCGGAGGGCGCTTTCGAATCCGCGTGGCGCCCCCGAGCGCTCAGCCCGCGCCCGCATTTCCGCCAGCGGCGCACGCGACTTCGCGGCGGCGAGTTCCTCGGTCTTGTCGGCGACGATCTGGTCAAGGATTGTCTGGGTACTCTGAGTCATTGTGGTCGATTATCCCATTTCTACGCGAAGGTCTGGCTCAACTCTACAAAAGCGTCCAATCTCTGCTTCGCCTCTCCGGAGTCGATCGACTCAGCGGCGCGGTCGATGCCGTCCTTGATGTCGCGTGCGATATCAGCGGCAACAAGCGCCGCCGCCGCGTTCAGGAGGACGACGTCGCGAAGAGGTCCCTGCTCGCCGGACAGGACCGAGGCGAGAACGGCCGCGTTCTGCTCGGGCGTTCCGCCACGGATCGCGCTCGCCAGCGCCGTCGTCAGGCCGTACCGGCGTGCCTCGACCTCGTACTCGCTCACTTCACCGCCGTTCATCTCGTAGACAGGGCAGGATCCGTCCAGCGTGAGTTCATCGCTGCCGTCGTGGCCATGGACGACGAGAACGTGACTGCTGCCCAATCGCTCCAGGGCAGCCGCCATCAACGGTGCCAGCTCAGGCCTGGCGACGCCAAGCAGTTGCGACTGCGCATGTGCGGGATTGGTCAGTGGACCGAGGATGTTGAACGCCGTCCGGATGCCGATCTCCCTTCGGGTCGGCGCGGCGTACTTCATCGCCGGGTGGAACGCCTGCGCGAACATGAACCCGAAGCCCGTCTCCTCGATGCACTGCGCGACCTGCTGGGGCGTGAGGTCGATCGTAGCGCCGAGCGCCTCCAGCACGTCAGCGGAGCCGCAGCTGCTGCTCATCGCCCGGTTGCCGTGCTTGGCGACACGCGCGCCGGCGCCCGCAGCCACAAAGGCGGCCGTGGTCGAGACGTTGAATGTCCCCTTGCCGTCGCCACCGGTGCCGCATGTGTCCAGCAGGGGGCCGTCCACCTCCACTCGCAGGGCGTGGTCGCGCATCACCTTTGCCATGCCGACGATCTCGTCGACGGTCTCGCCCTTCAAGCGGAGCGCGACGAGAAATGCCGACAACTGCGCCGGAGTCGCCTCGCCGGAGAACACCTCCAACATCGCCTCGGCGGCTTCGTCTTCAGTGAGGTCACGCCGTTCGTTTACGAGCTCTTCGATCGCGTGCTTGATGCTCATCCAGCCATCTCCAGGAAGTTCTTCAGCAAGTGCTTCCCCTCGCCCGTCAGGATCGACTCGGGGTGGAACTGCACGCCCTCGATCGGGTAGCGTCGGTGGCGGACGCCCATGATGACACCACTGTCAGAACGCGCGCTGATCTCAAGCTCGTCGTGCGGGAAATCGTCCTCGCGGATGCTGAGCGAGTGATAACGGATCGCCTCGAACGGGTTCTCTAGCCCGGCGAACACGCCCTTGCCGTCGTGGGAGATCATCGAGGTCTTACCGTGCACGATCTCGCCGGCATACTCAACTGTTCCGCCGAAGGCTTCGCCGATGGACTGCTCGCCGAGGCACACGCCCAGGATGGGGGTGCGGCCGGCAAAATGCTTAATGGCGGGAACGCTGATGCCCGCCTCTTTTGGCGTGCAGGGACCCGGCGAGATGACGATCTTCTCCGGTGCCATCAGGTCGATGTCCTCAACGGTTATCTTGTCGTTGCGCTCCACTTCCACCTCGGCTCCCAATTCGCACAGGTACTGATACAGGTTGTATGTGAAGCTGTCGTAGTTATCGATCAGAAGGATCACGCCTGGCCTCCTGTCTTCGGCTGACCGACACGAACTCGTTATACGGGAACACCCTGCCTGCGAACCGGGGGAAGGGAAACGAGTACTCGCGCTCAGATTTCAGACCTGCCTCCCCGGCCGCTCTTCGCAGCTTCACGAAGTCCATGAACTCCACGTGGCTGCTGTCCGTCTTGAATCCCGCCTCCTGAGGACAGAAGACGAGTATGCGACCGCCGTCTCGAAGCAAGGGACCGTACTCCATGAGCAGCGCGACATAATCCACGTACGTCATGTGCTCCGCGACGTGGGACAGGAGAATCGAGTCGAAGTGACCGGGTTGATTGTGTTCAGACTGCTTGAATTCCTCTGTTGTGTACGCCTCCAGGCCCTGGTTGCGGGCATGGGCCACGGAATGGCGGTTGTGATCGATGCCCACACCAGAACCGCCGATATGACGCAAGTTCCGACCGATACCGCAACCGATATCCAGCGTGAATCCAGGTTCAAGCCGCCTCAGATTCCAGGCATAGATGGCTTGCGCTCCTATGAGCTTCTTCCACCAAACGTTTTCCAGTGTGACGAGTCGCTGGGTGTATTCCTGGTCGCGAGTGTCGGTCAGGCTCATGTTGACTCCTCCTTCGTCACGAAGATCTGGCGCGTTACCGTCACGCCGGAGATCTCACGGCTCGCGTCGCTGGCGAGGAAGACGACGGTCGGCGCCAGGTCTTCGGGCTGGCCGACTTCGCCCTTGCGGTACGCTTCGTCGATCTCCTTCTGGGTCCGGAGCGCGCGCCAGAGCGGCGTTTCTGTAACACCAGGAGCGAAGGCGTTCACGCGTATCCCGTAGCGGGCGACTTCCAGGGCAAGCGCCTCTGTGAAGCTGATAATCGCCGCTTTTGACGCCGCGTAGGCGGCGGTGTAGGGACGCGGACGTAGACCCAGCCCGGATGCGGTGTTGATGATGACCCCGGATCTCTGCGGGATCATGTGCTGGAGGGCAGCCCGGGAGCATATGAACGTGCCGCGGGTGTTTGTGGCGAATACAGAGTCCCAGTCTTCATCCGCCATCTTGGCCACAGGTCCGCCGCGGGCGCGACCGGCGTTGTTGACGAGGATGTCGATGCGACCGTAACGCCGGGCAGCGTCGTCGATCATCGTGTTCACTTGTGCCGTATCGGATACGTCGCATAGGGTCGAGGTCGCCTGTGATCCAATCTCGCCCGCGACTGATGCAGCGGTCTCTGCGTTGATGTCGGACACGACGACGCTCGCGCCCTCACGGACGAAGGCAAGCGCAATCGCCCGGCCGATGCCGGATCCGGCACCCGTGACGATCGCGACCTTGTTCTCAAGTTGCATTAGATCAACCTCCCTTCCTTGCCGAGTAGATGAGGGTCTGAGGTACCATCCTCACCTTCTCGTAGGAGTAGCGTTCTTCGAAGTATGTCTGCGCGTCACGCAGCGGGGGCGGCGGCGGTTCGAGGATCCGCTCCACCGTGAAGCCTGCTGCCTGTAGCGCGGTGAACCACTCCGAGACGGGCCGCGACCACGAGCGGAAGTTGGCGCTCACGCCATGATCCGAAAACTCCCACTCCCAGTCTTCCTGACCCTCGAAATATGAGCGCTGGACCGTGATCGGTACGTCTTCCGAGGTCATCGTGTCGAACGGGTGAGCCACACTGAACGCGAATAGGCCACCCGCCGTAAGCACCCGCGACACCTCAGCAAAGCAGCGGCCGATGTTCTCGACGTACAGCAGTGCGTGCACGGATACGGCGATATCGAACGACCCATCCGCGAAGGCAGATAGGTCTTCCGCGGTCCCCTGGACGAGGCGTGCGTTTACGCCCCGCTGTTCGAGGTGTCGCGCCGCGTGCCTTAGCTCGCCATCAGAGAGATCGATCCCGGCGAGGTCGACGGCGCCCATCGCGTCGAGCGCGACGATGTCCTCTCCCCCGCCGCACCCGACAACCAGCGCTCGCTTTCCGGCGACATCTCCGAGCACCCGCAGTTCGCTCTCGTCCGGGCACCAGACGCCCCAACCGAGGACGTTCCAGTCGCCGCGCTCACGGGTCTGGTAGGCGTCGGCGATGGCGTTCCAGGCTGCCCGGTTGTCCGGTGCTTCGGCAAGGGGTTCGTCGTAGACGCGCTCGTTCCTGCCCATTTAGTATCCCAGGCTCCCGGTGAGGGCCGTTTCTTCCATCGCTTCCGCCTGGTCGATGGCGTTGAGCGTGGCGCGGGCCTTGTTCAGCGTCTCCTGGTATTCGGTCTCAGGGACGCTGTCGTAGACGACGCCGCCACCCGCCTGGATTCGGGCGACGCCGTCCTTCATGGCGATCGTGCGGATGGTGATTGCGGTATCCATGTTTCCGGAGAAGTCGAAGTAGCCGACCGCGCCGCCGTAGGGGCCGCGGCGGTCAGGCTCGATCTCGCTGATGATCTCCATCGCGCGGATTTTGGGCGCGCCGCTGAGGGTCCCGGCGGGGAAGCACGCCCGGAGCGCGTCGTAGGCGGACAGGCCCTCCCGAAGTTTGCCCTCGACGCGCGAAACGAGGTGCATGACGTGCGAGTACTTCTCGATGACCATGAACTCCTTGACGGTCACAGTGCCCGGCACGCTGACCCGGCCGATGTCGTTCCGGCCGAGGTCGACCAGCATCACGTGCTCCGCCCGCTCTTTTTCGTCGTTCAAGAGCTGATCGGCGATCACGGCGTCCTCGTCCGGGTCGCGTCCACGCGGCATCGTGCCGGCAATGGGGTGGGTCTCGACGACGCCATCCTCCACTCGCACGAGCATCTCGGGTGACGCGCCGATGATGTGTGCGTCCGCCATTTGCAGGTAGTACATGTACGGCGATGGGTTCACGGTCCGCAGTGCGCGATAGATCGAGAACGGGTGCGCCGATGTCGGTCTTGAGAGACGCTGCGACGGCACGACCTGGATGATATCGCCCTTGACGATGTATTCCTTGCAGCGGTCAACCGTCTCCAGGTAACGGTCCCGGCCCACGCTGGACGTCACCTCGCCGCGCTCGTGGTCGAGCGCCGTGGGGTACGGGCTGGCCGGCAGGGCGTGGGTGAGGCGCTTGGCCAGCTCTTCGATCCTCCAGCAGGCCTGCCGGTATGACGTCTCGATGTCGCCATCGAGCCGGCAGTGAGCAACCACCTTGATGACGTGCTTGATGTGGTCAAAGACGAGGAGTGAGTCCACGAACATGAACAGCGCCTCAGGCAGGCCTTGCGAGTCGGTCTCAGGGATCTTCACCCGAGGCTCGAAGTGCCGGATGACGTCGTAAGCGAGAAAGCCGACCGCTCCGCCGGTGAAGCGGGGCAGGGTTGTCCGCGCCTCACTGTCCTTCGGGTGCGAGAGGCGGTAGCGCGCCATCTCTTCTTCGATCGCGATCAGGGGATCGGCGCCTTCGTCCGGGTCATCGAACGGGCCACTGCTGTAGATGCGATACGGCTCTGTGCCGATGAAGCTGTACCGCGCCAATCGCTCGCCGCCCTCCACCGACTCGAGCAGGAACGAGTAGTCCCCCCGCGCGACCTTTAGGAACGCAGACACCGGTGTCTCCAGATCGGCTGGCACGTCCCGATAGACCGGCACGAGGTTGTTGTCAGAGCGCTTCGCCAGCGCGAGGACTTCTTCGAGGGATGGTGCGTAGTTCATGGTGATTCTTCCGAACCAGCAATCATGCAAACCAGCAAACTACTCATCTATCTCGTCTCCTGCAGTGAAGTACTCGGCCGCGTCTTCGCGAATGCCGACGGTCTGTCGTGCCTTTTCTTCGAGGGCTCTGATCTTGCTCGTCAGCAGTGCTATCAGCGACAGCATTCGCTCATGGAGGCGCTGCTCCGATTCCGCAGCGATCAAGCCTGTTCGTTTGAGGAGGTCGAGCCAACTATCTGTCTCGCACGCGGAGCCCTTCGCAATCGAAAGATGGTTCTTGTACGCACCCAGTGAGTATCTTCCGTGGCCTTCTGCGATGTTCGCCCCGATCGACCCTGCTGACCGCACCATTTGGCGAGTAATGGCGAGCGCTGCGGCATCCCGTGGCAGATCTCTCGTCAGTAAGATTACGTCTGCGGCAACATTCTGAGCCATTTCCCAGACATCGAGGTTCCGGTAGTTATAGGCATTCACCCTCGGACTTGACGCTGGTCTGCTGGTTTGCTGGTTTGCTGGTTTGTTATTCGTCATTCGCCCATCTCCACGTGCTCGGAGTCGCGGAAGTAAGTCAATCCCATCGCTTCGCGCGCTTCCCCGAGCGTCTTGCGGCACTCTTCACGTGCCCGGGCGGAGCCGGACTGGATGATGTCCTCAACCAGGCCCTTTCGGGTCGCGAACTCCGCGCGCCGATCGCGGATCGGATCGAGGAAGCGGTTGATCGCGGCGGCGAGCTTCTTCTTCACTTCCACGTCGCCGACCGTGCCCTTGCGGTAGCGTTCTTTCAGGTCATCGACCTCAGCAGTGTCGTCGTTGAAGTGGTCGTGGTAGATGAACACCGGGTTTCCCTCGACCTTGCCAGGTATGTCGGCGCGGATGCGGTTGGGGTCGGTGAACATCGTCCGCACCTTCGCCTCCACGTCGGCCTGGGAGTCCGAGAGCATGATCACGTTGCCGATCGATTTACTCGCCTTGGCCTGACCGTCCGTGCCGATAAGCACAGGTGTGATGTGTGCGTTCGGCTCCGGGAAGACCTCGTCGTAGGTCTGGTTGAAGCGGCGAGCGATCTCCCGCGTCAGCTCCACGTGCGACGCCTGGTCCTTTCCGACGGGCACGACGTCGCCCTTCACCATCAGGATGTCCGCCGACTGCAGCACCGGGTAGGAGAGCAGCGCCATCGACGCGCTCTCAAGCTGAAGGTCACGTACCTGGTCCTTCAGCGTCGGGATGCGTTGCGCCCGAGGCACTCCCACCAGCGGCATGAACAGCCAGAACAACTCCAGCACCTCCGGCACCAGCGACTGCAGGTAGATCGTCGTCTTCGCCGGGTCGATGCCCACCGCCAGGTAGTCGAGCACGCACTCACGGATGTTGTGGCCGATCTCCTCTAGATCGTGGGTGCGAGTCGTCAGGACGTGCAGGTCCGCGATCAGGACGAACGTCTCGATCTGGTCCTGGAGGTCGACGCGCATCTTGAGTGAGCCGACATAGTGGCCGAGGTGCAGCGCGCCGGTGGGCCGGTCGCCGGTCAGCATGCGTGTCCAGTTGGAGGCCGGTGACGTGATGTCCTCAGGTTTCGTTTGGGTCATGAAGCACCCACCTTCGGTATCCCGGCCATCGCCGCGGCTACCGCCTCCGCCGGGTAGGCGTAGTCCGTGAGCTTGCCGCCCAGGTACGCCTCGTATGCGGAGAGGTCGAAGTGACCGTGGCCGCTGAGGTTGAACAGGATCACGCGCGCCTCACCGGCCTCGCGTGCTGCCTCCGCTTCCTCGACCACGGCGCGGATGGCGTGTGATGACTCGGGTGCCGGGAGGATACCCTCTGTGCGTGCGAATTGCAGCGCAGAGTCGAAGCAGGCGTTCTGGTGGAAGGCGCGGCCCTCAATGTGACCGTCCTCCACGAGCTTGGAGATGATCGGCGACATGCCGTGATAGCGCAAACCGCCAGCGTGGATCCCCGGCGGGACAAAAGCGTGGCCGAGCGTGTGCATCGGCATCAGCGGCGTCATCCCGGCCGTGTCGCCAAAGTCGTACGTGTACTTGCCACGCGTGATAGTCGGACAGGATTCGGGCTCTGCTGCCACGAAGCGGGCCTTCTTGCCGCCGGTGAGGTTCTCCCGCACAAACGGCAGCGCCAGTCCGGCGAAGTTGGAGCCGCCGCCGACGCAGCCGACGACGACGTCCGGGTACTCGCCCGCCATTTCCATCTGCTTGAGCGCCTCCTCGCCGATCACGGTCTGATGCAGCAGGACGTGGTTGAGCACCGATCCGAGCGCGTAATTCGTGTCATCGCGTGTCGCGGCGACCTCCACCGCCTCCGAGATTGCGATGCCGAGAGAGCCGGGCGAGTCCGGGTCCTGCGCGAGAATGCCGCGGCCGGCGTTGGTCTCGTCCGAGGGTGACGCGACGACACTGGCGCCGTAGGTCTCCATCAGGATCCGCCGGTAGGGCTTCTGCTGGTACGAGACCTTGACCATGTAGACCTTCAGCTCAATGCCGTAGAAGCTGCAGGCCATGGCGAGCGCACTGCCCCACTGACCGGCGCCGGTCTCCGTTGTCAGCTTTCGGATACCGGCCTCTCGGTTGTAGTAGGCCTGGGCTATGGCCGTGTTGAGCTTGTGCGAGCCCGCCGGGGAGAC
>JBDSHD010000162.1:0-7573 GCA_039918655.1 Dehalococcoidia bacterium
TGCTTAGCACCAGTGGCAGCTTCTGTTCAGGCCTCCACTTCAACGGTCTTCCCATGCCGGCTTCCTTTCGTCGCCACCCCTCTACCTCAAATCTACGACTGTCTCAGAAAGTCTGACACGGGACAAGATGGGGGCGTGGAGCATCCTGAGAATAACGATCTCTGGATATCCAACTTCCCGGATAAGCTGGCACGTGCTGCTGGCGACAAGCCCTGACTTCGTAAGTCACCCCCGTTGCCGCAGCGCCCGCTGGATCGCCCTGTCCGCGTCCCGCTTTGCGATGTCCTGGCGCTTATCGTACTTCCGCTTACCGCGCGCCAGCGCTATCTCCAGCTTTGCCTTCCCGGCCTTCAGGTAAACGCGGAGGGGAATGATCGAGGCGCTCGAAGTTGTGGCCTCACGCTCCAACTCGTTGATCTCGCGCTTGTGGAGGAGGAGCTTGCGGGTCCGCGTCGGCTCGTGGTTCCGCCGGCTGGCCGGCGCGTACTGGGCGATGTGCGCCCCCACCAGGAACAGCTCGCCACCCTCCGGCCGGACATAAGCCTCCCGGATACTGATGTGCCCGTCGCGAATCGACTTGATCTCGGTGCCCGTCAAGGCCAGGCCAGCCTCAAAGGTCTTTAGTATCGCGTAGTCGAATCCCGCCCGGCGGTTCGTGGCCACTGTCTTCTCGCCCGCGCTCATGGAGAGATTGTAGCGAGATGCGCGACTTGAAGCGTCCTGCAGGGCGCCGTGATTAGCGGCTGGCGGCGAGTTGCTGGTTCAGAAGGTCGATCGCCGCGCTCATCTGGGGTCCGTACCCCTTCTGCAGCTCGTCGCTCAACGCCTCGGGTGTCAGCTCCACAGGGACATCCGGGCCGAGACCCACGCCCTCGATCAGCGTCCCGTTCGGCGTCAGCCAGCGGGCGATAGTGACATAAAGTGCTCCGCCGTTCGACAGTTCGCGGATGTGGTTGACCGATCCCTTCCCAAACGTCTGCGTACCAACCAGCTTCGCCCGGCCATTGTCCCTGAGCGCGCCAGCCAGAACTTCCGAACCCGAGGCGGAGCCGCCGCTGACGAGGATCACAACCGGTAGATCGACGGCCTCACCGCCAGATTCGGCTTCGTACACAGTCTCGCTCCCATTTCTGTCTACCTGGGTCAACACCGTTCCGCCATCCAGAAACATGTCCGCCACGTTCACTGTGGCGTCGAGCCCGCCGCCGGGGTTCCTGCGAAGGTCAAGCACGAGGCCCTTGTAGCCCTCGTCCCCGATCCGGTTCAGTTCGTCTCTCAGGTCGTTCACAGTCTGGTCAGTGAACTGCTGGATCTCAATGTAGGCGACGCCCGGCACCGCCTTGCCACTCGCATCCTGCGCGTCGTGGGCGAACACAGTTGGAATGACGATCGTGCCGCGCGTAATCGTTAGGTCCTCCGACTCGCGGTTCGAATGACGAACGGTCAGGGTTACCTCGGTGCCTTCGGTGCCGCGGATCACCTCCACCGCGTCCTGCACGCTCCAGCCCTCTGTCGATTCACCGTCTACGGCCAGGATCACGTCACCAGGCAGGATTCCCGCCTTCTCGGCCGGCGAGCCGCGGAACGGCGTCACGATCGTGATCTCACCGGTCGTCGGGTCCTGGTCCACGTTAGCGCCGATCCCCTCGAAGCTACCGGAGATGATGTCGAAACCACTCTGGTAGTCCTCAGGCGTGATGTAGACAGTATGCGGATCACCCAGCGCATCGATCTGGCCGCCTATCGCCCCCTGCTCCAGCGCCTCACCGTTAACGGCCTCCGGCACCACGAAGTCCTCTTCCAGGATGTCCTGAATCTCCCCGAGGATGTCATATCCGGATCCATCACCGGAAATAGTGTCGCCGGGGGGAGCCTGAACCGTATCGCCCCCGCCCGCTTGGTCTCCGATCGCGAACCCGACCAGACCGGCGGTTGCGATGATAAGCGCCACAACGAGCAGCGACAGGGTCCATTTCAGGGTGTTCCACATGATTAAATCTTCCTCCGGGAGTACATCCCCCGCGTGACATAAGTGGCGGTTACGAACAACTGCCGAATCTTTCCACTAATTTCGACGCTGATCAGTGAGCTCTCGTTGCGTTAAGGCCTCTCTCGAATGGTAGCACCGCCCAAAAGCCGGAGGCAATCTCGACCCGTAGGCACTTCCATGCTTTAGCAGATACGCCTTCGCCGCCCTTTAGGATTCGGACCAATCCCTATCTCCGTCGCACATAACATATATAGTGCGAACCTACATCGCGCTGACAGGGACGCCTGCTGCTGACGGAAATCCCCGGTTCGTGGTGACATCCTTGGCCCCTGTCGGTATGCTCAGTCAACGATGACCCACCGGATCACCCTGGAACGCAACACGCTCCGCTTCGCCGCCGCGCACTTCACCGCGTCGGCCACTGAGTGCGAGCCCCTGCACGGCCACAACTACGACGTCTTCGTCGAGATCGAGGGCGACCTCACTCCGGATTCCTGGGTCATCGACTTCGGTGAAGCGAAGACACTGGTCCGCCGGATCTGCCAGGATCTCGATCACCGCTTCCTCGCCGCCACCGGCTCCAGCACACTCAGCCTTGCGCGCTCCGGCGGAGACGTGACCATCACTGGCGGTGGGAAGCGTTATGTCATGCCGGAAGAGGACGTCGTGTTCCTCGATATCGATAACACCACTGCGGAGCGTCTGGCGGAGTGGATCGCTTCAAGGATAGCGGCGGGATTTGGCGAGACCGGCGCCCGGAACATCCACCGTATCACCGTCGGCGTGGAGGAGATGCCGGGCCAGGCAGGCTGGTTCACGCTCGATCTCGATAATGCGTGAATTTCAACGGACCGCGTGTGAATGACGTGTTGACACTCATGGCAAAAGCCATAAGATAAGTCCTTGCCACGAAATCGGCGGGGAAATCGCTTAAGGTCCGGTTGTGGCGAAGGGATTATGAAGATCGACTGGCAGCAGGCGATAAACGACATCCTGGCGAAGAAGCTATCGTGCCCTCGCTGCGGAACTCTCACCGACGACGTGCTCGTCGGTTATCTGAGGCTGCCTGAGGCCTCAGCCTGGGCTCCCCTCTGCGAGGGATGCACCAAAAAAGAGAACTGCGAGTCCCGAAAATTCGTCGTTCTCTGCGAAGACTGCGCCGTCCAACTCCGCCTTCGCGGCCGCCGCGTCGGCGAGGAGGGCTTCATGACCGCACTCTTCGAGGAGTGCCGCCGCAATCTGGAGGAGACGCTCGATTACCTCGCCGACTACTGGACTGAGGACCTGGATATAGATCCGGGCGATATGGAAAAACGCTTGGAAGATGTCGACCCCGACCTCTTCGACGAAGAGAACAACTGGCGTACGTACCTCGAGGACCAGTACCTCAAGATCCACAGCTGGTTCCGGGAACACAAGCTCGGCATACCAAACCCCGGCTGGCGCTCGGAGTACGTCGAAGATGTCGTCTCCATCGGTTACAGCACGCTCCTTGGCGACTAGCGGCTCAGAAGCAAACTCGGCTTGGCATAGTACGGCCCGCCAGTCGCGGGCTGGAGGGAGATAGCGCATGACTACACAGTCGATTGACCAGGCAAAAGCAGAAGCATTTGCCGGGCCAGATGGTCGGCATCGCCACCGGAGGCCTGCTTAGTCTTATGACGAGTATCGGCCACCGTGCCGGCCTCTTCGACACAATGGCCTCACTGCCGCCATCGACAAGCCAGCAGATCGCTGAAGCCACTAATCTCAACGAACGCTATGTCCGCGAGTGGCTTGGATCCATGACCACCGGCGGCATCATTGAATACGATCCTGCGTCAACGTCTTACCGCCTCCCTCTGGAGCACGCCGCATCCCTCACCCGCGCTGCCGGGCCCGGCAACCTCGCCGCGCTGGCGCAGTTCGTGTCCCTCTTCGGCAACGTGGAGGACAAGCTCGTTGATAGCTTCCGCAACGGCGGCGGCGTTCCCTACTCGGAGTTCAGCAAGTTCCAGTCTTTGATGGCAGAGGTGAGCGCTGGCGTCGTGGACACAACGCTCACCAACGTCACCCTCCCCCTGATCACCGGCATGGTTCAGCGCCTTCAGGACGGAATCGATGTGCTGGACGTGGGTTGCGGCCAGGGTCACGCCATCAACGTCATGGCGAGGGAGTTCCCAAACAGCCGTTTCACTGGCTACGATTTCTCGGAAGAAGGCGTAGCGGCCAGTCAGGCGGAAGCGAAGGCGTGGGGCCTATCGAACAGCAAGTTCGTGCAACAAGACGTTGCAGCGTTCTCGGAAACCGGCGCTTACGACCTGATCACCGCCTTCGACGCGATCCACGATCAGGCCTCGCCGACGAAAGTGCTCGCTAACATCGCCCGTGCGCTGCGCCCCGGTGGGGTCTTCTTGATGGTCGATATCGCCGGCTCCAGTAACCTGGAAGACAACATGGCACACCCCATGGCACCGCTGATGTACGCCGTCTCCACCACTCACTGCATGACCGTCTCTCTCGCGCTCAACGGCGAAGGGCTCGGTACAATGTGGGGCGAGCAGCTGGCACGCCAGAAACTCGCCGACGCCCGGCTTCAACAACGTCGCCGTCAAGTCCGTACCTGGCGACATCATGAACAGCTACTACATAGCGACAACGGGATAGACTTGCTCAATCAGACGGAGGATCGATGACGCTCTACCACAGCCCCTGGTTCACGCTCGAGCCCTACCCTGAACTGTCGCTGCCGGACTTCCTGACTCCATCCGCCCAAAAGTTTGCCGACAAGAAGGCCCTCATCAACTTCGACGGCACGTCCTATACCTTCGCCCAAACCTGGGAAGCCTGTCGTCGCCTCGGCCGCTTCCTGCAGGATAACGGCGTAAACAAGGGCGACCGCGTAGCCATCTTCTCCGCTAACTCCCCCGAGTATTTCGTCGCTTTCTTCGGCACTCTTTGCGCTGGTGCCACCGTCACCACCCTCAACCCGCTCTACAAAGAACGGGAACTCCTGCACCAGCTCGAGGACTGCGGTGCCTCCGCCATCTTCGCCATGGGCGCGCTCTCCCCGCTCGTCCAGCAGGTTCGCGAGCACCTCCCGGCCCTCAAGCACGTCTTCACGATCGAGGACGTTTGGAGCCTGGCCGCGGAAGCCCCACCCGAACCGCGCGCCCTCCAGATCAACCCCCGCGAGGACCTCGCCGCCCTACCCTACTCGTCAGGCACCACCGGTCTGCCCAAGGGAGTTATGTTAACTCATTTCAACCTGGTGGCTAACGTCCGGCAGACACTGACAACTGGCCTTAGCAACGGCTACGGTACTTACCTGGACTTCCTGCCCTTCTATCACATCTACGGCATGGTCGTGCTGATGGCCTGCGGGTTCGCCGCCGGCCTGCCGCAGGTCATAATGCCCCGGTTCGACCCGGCTCTCTGTCTGGACCTCATCCAGCGCTACAAGGTGACCAACCTCTTCGCAGTGCCGCCGGCCCTCCTCGCCCTGTCCCACTTCCCGGACACGGCGAAGTATGACACCTCATCTCTGGAGATGATCATGAGCGGCGCGGCGCCGCTCCCTCTCGAGGTTGCCAGGTCCGCATCCAGGGCCTTGAACGTCACCGTCTTGCAGGGCTATGGCATGACCGAGACCAGCCCGGTGACCAACGTCAATCCGACCAACCGCATCAAGGATGCCACCGTCGGCCCACCTATCGCGGACACCATCGAGAAGGTCGTGTCCCTCGATGACGGCAGCGAACTCGGCCCCGGCGAGATCGGCGAACTGCTGACCTATGGCCCGCAGGTGATGAACGGCTACTGGGAGGCGCCTGAAGCCACCGAGGAGACCCTGCCCGGCGGCGGCTGGATACGGACCGGCGACATCGTCTCCGTGGACGAGGAGGGCTATGTCACGATCCTCGACCGCAAGAAGGAGATGATCAAATATAAGGGCTACCAGATAGCTCCCGCAGAACTGGAGGCGTTGCTCATGGAACACCCCTCGGTCATGGACTCAGCCGTTATTCCCAAGCGTGACGACGAGTCCGGCGAGATCCCCAAAGCGTTCGTACTGGTCAGAGATGGCCAGCAGGTTACGACCGACGAGCTGATGCGCTTCGTCGAAGAGCGGGTCGCACCCTACAAGAAGGTCCGCGAGATCGAGTTCGTCGATGCCATCCCCAAGACTCCATCCGGCAAGATCCTCCGGAGAGAACTGATCGAGCAAGAGCGCGCGAAAGCCGGAGAAAGGTAGAGTCTCGCAATGGTACGTAGCCCCCTCATAGCTTTGCTTGGAACCTTCGCTTTCTTCGCCCTCGTGATCGTCGCCGCCACCGCCCTTTTCGTCGCCCTCGTCGACAGTGACGTCGAAGCCGGAGACGGTTGCACCGACCCTGAGACCGGCGAAGAACGCGAGATCAGTAATACAGCACAACTGGCCGAGTCCTTCGACAGCTCCCTCCAGGAGGCACAAGCCGCCGTCGCCTCCGGCCAGGCCACTGCCACCGTCACCTTCAGCGAAAGCCAGGTGTCGTCAAGGGCGGCCTCGTACCTGGAAGAAACCGCGTTGCAGGACGTCGTCGTCTGCTTCCACGACGGTTCCGCGGAAGCGCGTGCCACCTACCAGATCCCGGCCGTATACGATGTCCCCGTCATCGGTGACGATCTCTTCACTGTCTACGCCACGGCCGAGGGTTCCATCAGTTTTGCCGGCGAACGGCCCAGCATCGATATCACTGAGATCGACGCCGGGCGTCTGCCCGGCTTCATCACGGATCAAGTCGCGGACCTCGTGGAAGATGAGGTCAACAACGAAATCGACGGCCTCCAACTGGACTACGCTTACGAAGTCACGTTCACGGAGGGCGAGGCGGCCCTGACTCTCCGTCCGCGATAACGCCGATCAACCGGAGGTCTAGACGCGCGTCCAGTCGCGAGTGACTCCAGTAGGCCATGGGACGCCAGGGCGATCCTCGAGACCGCCTCATTGAAGGCGTCCTCGTTCGCCCGCGAGGGGCTGCGGAAACCGCTGATCTTCCGCACGAACTGCCGCGCCGCCGCCTGAACCTCTTCCTCCGTCGCCGTTTCCTCAATCCGTCGGAGTTGCTTGATGCTACGGCACACGGTCAGGGCTTCCTGCCCACTATGAACACGAACTCGCCGGGAATCTCGAAGCCATCCCCGCTGCGGAATTCCTGGATGCTTGCCACGTACTCGCCGTGCACCTCTTCCTTCATCTCGGGGCTGAATTTCGAATAAGGCAGAGCTACCGGGCCGCCGGCAAAAACGGCGGCGAGGACTTCGTGCTCTGAAGCAAAGCTGAGCGGCCGGTCGACCCGTTCCTCGTGCAAGTCCCCGAACCCGGTCGCCTTAAAGGCGTAAGTCAGCGCGCCGGGGTTGCCGAGCTGAAAGAACATCGGGCAAACGTCAGACTCAATGCGGGCGTCGATAATCGGGAAGATCTCCGCCCAGCCGCAACGGTCGCGACGACCCCACACGGCAGCTACCGCGCTCCCGCCGGTCCGGGTGACCCGGAACATCTGCTCGATGGCCCTCTGCGGATCGGCCGGATACATCAGCCCGAGGATGCACGAAACGGCATCG
>JBDSHD010000163.1:0-5454 GCA_039918655.1 Dehalococcoidia bacterium
CCGATAACGGGGGTGCTGCGCCCCTACGGGGTTGCGGGGTGGGAACACGGCCTCTACGGCGCGGACGCCGCGAGCTGGCCGCCGATGTACGCCTCCAGGATGTGGCGGAGCATGGGGGCGACTTCGCGGGAACCGGACTCGCCGGTCTCGAGGGCGCCGAGGGCGACGATGGAGGGGTCGCCGCGCTGGGCGTAGGCGACGAAGAAGACGTGGTCGGAGCCCTGGGCCAGGTCCTCGGCGGTGCCGGACTTACCGGCGGCGTCGACGCTGGAGCCGGCCCAGGCCTGGTAGGAGGTCCCGCCAGCGCCCTGGGTGACGAGGTAAAGGCCGTAGCGGATCGCGTCCAGCGTCTCCTGCGAGGCGGGCAGCGGGCGGATGTCCTCGGCGGCGAACTCTTTGAACGTCGCGGAGCCGGCAGTGCCGATCTTCGTGATGAGGAGAGGCTTGCGAAGGACCCCGGATCGGGAGATGGCGGAGTAGGCGTTGACGATCTGGATGGGCGTGGCCGTGACGTACCCCTGGCCGATGCCCATGTTCACGGCGTCGCCCCGGTACCAGTAGTCGCCAATGTTCTCTTCCTTCCACTTCGGGTCGGGCACCAGGCCCGCGGCCTCCTCCATGCCGATGCCCGTCGCGGAACCGTAACCGAACTGCCGGATGTAGTCCGGGAAGAGGTTCTCGTCGATCTCGTCCAGCGACTTGGCCAGCTCGAAGAAGACGGGGTTGCAGGACGCCATCAGACCTTCAGAAAGGGTGAGCCAGCCGCGGTCCACGGTCTGCCAGTTCTTCTGCGGGAAGTCCTCGCCCAGGCCGGTCCAGACGGGGACGCAGTGGATGGTGGAGCCGGTGGAGTAACCACCCTTCTCCAGGCCGGCGGCCATCGTCACCGGCTTGAAGGTGGAGCCGGGCGGGTACTCGGCGAGAAGGGCGCGGTTGAGGAACGGCTGGCGTGGGTCGTTGAAGAGGCTGTCGGCTTCGGCCTGAGTCAGGCCGCGGATGAAGGCGTTGGGGTCGAAACGAGGGAAGGACGCGAGCGCGAGGACCGAGTTGTCGCGCGGGTCCATGACGACGATCGAGCCGACGCGTTCGCCCAGCTCGGCCTCCGCCTTCTTCTGGACCGCCACGTCGAGGGCGAGGTAGATGTCCTGGCCGGGTTCGCTCGCCTTCTCGGCGATGGTGGCGCCGATGGCGCCTTCCGGCGACACGGTGGCGAGGAGGGCGCCGCGCTTGCCGCCGAGGAGTTCGTCGTACTGCCCTTCGAGACCGGCGGCGCCGATAAGGTCTCCTGGGCCAAACCCCTGGCCGGCCAGCGTCTTGAGTTGGTCCTCGCTCACTTCGGTCATGTATCCGAGAACGTGCGCGGCGGCCGCGCCGTTCGGATAGATACGCTGCGTCTCCTCACGTACGACAACGCCGAGGTCGACCATGTCGTGGAACTTCTGGGCCTCGGCAGGCGGCGTCCCGTAGGGAAGAGTCTTAATCGGGTTGAAGTAGTAAGTCGGGAGATCGTTGGTGACCGCAGAACTGACTTCGTCCGCGGAGACACCCAGCGCCGGGGCGAGGGTGTTGATGACGGCGCCTGGATCCGTGACGAGATCAGGGACGACGCCCACGACGGTGAGGTCTGCGTCGATGGCGAGCGGCTTCTGGTTGCGATCGTAGATCGCGCCCCGGCGAGGGGCACGCGTGAAGAAGTTCACGAGCGATTCCGCGTCCAGTTCCTTGAAGTAGAGAGACGGCGTCCAGCTAACGCGCCACTCTTTGCGAGTCTGGGACTCTCCGCCCGGTGTCGCCGCGGGAATGGTGACTTCCTCCTGGACGAGGGGCATCAGGTTGTCCTGCGGGATCGTGCCGAAAAACGAGGTGGTGAAGATCACTTCGAACGGGATCTCGGTCAGGGACGAATCGTCGCTGCTGAGGTGGAACTCGATCGTCTCGATACGCGCCTCTTCCTTGATCGCCTCGTAGCGGCCGATGAAGGTCTTCTCGTCGATCGTCGCGCCGGATTCCGCGGACAGGAAGCCGTACATGTCAGCGTACTCGCCGTCCTGCCAGAGTTGGAGAAAGCGCCCCGCGGTCTCCAGCGCCGTGGACGGGCGCTCGGTCACTGTCGGTTCACCGCCTCCGCCACAGGCGACGATGAGGAGGGCGAGGACGGGCACTATCGTGATACGGGCGCGCATGGGCACTTTCAGCATCTTATCAACACGAGCGCAAAAGGGACTGGTGGAGGCGGCATCCGTTAGGAATAACGACGCTCACGCCGCCCCGGTTCGCCGCCGGTGATAGCATTCGGATCGTGATGCGGGCGGCTCGGCACTGATGCAGGAGGAGATACGCGAAGACGCGCTCCTCCTGCGCGGCTCACCGTTCCGGCGCCTCTTCGAATCACGGATAGCGGGCCAGATCGCGACGAACGCGATGATCTACGCCCTGCTAATCCTGTTGGTGGAGGACGAGGGGTCAAGCCTCCAGGCGACCGTGTTCGTAATCGCGCTGACGCTGCCGTCCGTGATCCTGGCGATCCCCGGCGGCACCGTGGCAGACTTCTTGCCGCGTCGCTTGACGATGCTAGGGGCTTACCTGGCGCGAGCGGGCATCGCGGTGGCGCTGATCTACTACGGCGGCAGCTTTCTCTACATCTACCTGCTGGTGTTGGCGCATTCAGCTATCGGTCAGCTGTTCGGCCCGGCCGAGGCAGCGGTGGTGCCGGCGGTGGTCCAGCGCGAGCGGCTGCCGGCGGCGAACGCGCTAATGACGCTGGGCCTTATCATCGGCCAGATCGCCGGGATGGTCGTGCTGGCGCCGTTGCTGATCAAGATATTGAGCCCGGATGCGGTATTCGCCGTCTGCGCGGCGTTGTTCCTGCTGGGAGCGTGGATCGTGCTGCTGGCGCGCGGGTTCACCGCGCGGGTCGAGAACTCCGCGCCGGCAATGGGCTTCATCGAGGCAACGCGGCACGGGTTCGAGATCTTGCGGACAAACCGGCGGGCCTACCTGGCGGTCGTCTACCTGGTGATCTCGGCGACACTGTCCAAGGTCCTTGTAATCCTGCTGCCGGAGTACACACGTTCGGTGTTGGATATCGAACCGGAGGACGCGGTGTTCGTGGCGATGCCCGCGGCTCTGGGCGCGGCGCTGGCGCTAGTTGTGGTGCCCCTGATGTCGCGGTTGCTGGGCGCGTGGAGGGTGGCGGCTCTCGGGTTCGTCCTTCTGCTCCTCGGGCTGTTCGGCCTGGGCTTCGTCGTTTACTTGCGCGACGCCATCCTGGAGAACGTGGACCTCGGAATCGGCTTCATCGAAGACGAGGTGGGCGTTTCGTCAGTGATCACGGTGACGATGCTGCTGGCGGTACCGCTGGGATTCGCCTTCACGCTGGTCAACGTCGCATCCAGGGTGGTGATGAACGAGCAGGCGCCGCCGGAGGCCCAGGGGCGGGTATTCGCGGTGCAGGTGGCTATCGGCGACCTACTGTCGCTGGCACCGCTGCTGGTGGTGGGTGCGGCCTCGGACCTGTTCGGAGTCCGGACGACGTTGATCATGGTCACAACGGCAGCGATGATCGTGAGCGCGTACCTCACGTTTGGCAGGCGAGCGCGTCCGAGACGGCCTTCCCGTACGGCGGAAGCGTCTGCGCCGATCGCGTAGAGTGCGCTAGGCGGCGAGGCCTTCGCGGCGCGGGTAATCCGCAGCGCCCAGCATGTTCGCAGGGAGGATGGTGATCGGGAACGGCTGGATCTTGTAGAGAAGGTAGCCGGTGAGAATGACGTATCCAATGGGGGCGGTCAGTAAAACGAGTCCAAGCATGTGAGTGATAACTCCTGTGTGTGATGGGGTAGTTCTGGGGAAAAGACGCGGACGCTCCTTCGGCGTTACGATTGAGCGTCCGCCTTTACCAATTCTCAGTTTGCCAGTGGAAGATTACGAACGGATTAAGGCGATGTATACGCGCTGTTAAATCCCGCGGCACTCAGACGGCGTCCACATAGCTCTCGACCTTGAGGCTGGTATGACGGGCGATGCGGTCGAAGTCGGAGTCGGCGTGCATGAGGACGGCATCGTGCTCGATGGCGGACGCGGCGATGAGAAGGGCAGGCAGGGCGACGGTGACACCTTTGCGGCGGAGATCGACGCCGAGTTGCGCCGTGGCATCAAAGGTACGCGCCGTCACATCAACGTCGACGAATGCACCCAGCCAGCGGCGAACCTTGTCAAACTCTTGCTGCAACGTGTATCCGAGTAGTACCTCGGCCAGGATCACACCGTTAATCGCCGCCGCACCGGTTGAGATTAGTTCAGCTAGCCGCTCGTCGATGTGTGGTTGAGGGATTCGTCGCAGGGTGCGGATAATGACGGAGCTGTCAATCAGGCTCACTCGCCAATGTCGTCCAGTGGAGAGATACGCTTCAGGCCACTCCTCCGCCACGCGAGCAACTCATCGAGGCTCATACCGCCGCCCATAGCCTCGCCATTGCGGATGTGCTCCAAACAGTTCCTGGCGTGCGCGCGAGCGAATCAACTCCTCCACGGCTGCCTCGATTAGAGCCTTCTTCGAGCGGGCTCCGGAAACGGCCATGCCCTTGGCGATGAGTTCCTCGTCGAGATCAAACGTTGTTCGCGCCATATGCTCATGCCAGGGAAGATGGTGTAGGCACTGACGAATGCCTACCAGTAGCTCAGCTCGCCGTTGATCATGGCGCGGGCTATGACGAGGCGCTGGATCTGGGAGGTGCCCTCGACAATCATGAGCTGCCTCGCGTCGCGGTAGTGGCGTTCCAGCGGGTGATCCTTCATGTAGCCCTGAGCGCCGAGGATCTGGATGGCGTCCGAAGCGACGCGGTTAGCCATCTCGGTCGCAAACGTCTTGGCGATCGAGAGGTGTGGGGCGTATTCGCGCTCGTACTTGCCCTGGTCGACGAGGGACGCGCCATAGTAAACCAGATGGCGCGCCGCCTCGATGCCGATGGCCGCGTCGGCCATCATCATCTGGATCGCCTGGTGGTTGACCAGCGGCTCGCCGAACGTCTTGCGTTCGCGGGCGAAGTCGGTGGCGTAGGCGATGGCGCCCTGGGCCAGACCGAGGCCGCGTGCGCCGACGACGGGGCGGCAGGTGTTGAGCGTGAGCATGGCGGTCTTGAAGCCACGGCCCTCCTCGCCGATGCGCAGCCCGGCCGGCACACGGCAGTCCTGGAGGACGATGTTGGCAGTGGGAACGCCGATGACGCCCATCTTGCGGTCACAACCCGGGACCGAGAATCCGGCGGAATCGGACGGCACGATGAAGGCCGAGATACCAGTGCCGTTGTCGCCGGTTTGGGCGAAGTAGCAGACGTAGTTGGCGACGTTGCCGCCCGAGATATACATCTTCTCGCCGTTGATCATGGCGCGGGCTATGACGAGGCGCTGGATCTGGGAGGTGCCCTCGACAATCATGAGCTGCCTCGCGTCGCGGTA
>JBDSHD010000164.1:0-3754 GCA_039918655.1 Dehalococcoidia bacterium
CTCTGCCGGGAGCCTGGCCAAGCGCGCTGCTCCCGGCAACGTCGCCCTGAATGCTCTCATTTGAACGCCAGCGTATCGTCCCTTCATTCGTCATGCTGGTGTCCGATATCTATCTGACCCTAAACACGAGTTTGCCCGGCGGTCTATCATTTCCGTAATGAGCCGCGCCGCGCCCTCAGATCACTCGCTCCGCACCTTTGCAGGCCTTTGCAGTGTCGTCGCGATACTCAGGGGGCCGGAAGGTTGCCCTGGGACCGAGTGCAGACACATGAATCACTGCGACCCTACCTACTGGAGGAGACGGCGGAGGTGCTGGAAGCGCTGGATTGCGGCGACCCGGCGAAGCTCAGGGAGGAGCTCGCGGACCTGTTATTCGAGATCGTTCTCCACGCCCAATTGGCTGACGAGCGCGGTGACTTCACGATGTCAGAAGTGATCTATGATGTCTCTTCCAAGCTGGTGCGCCGCCACCCGCATGTATTCGGTGACACTTCGGCATCAACCCCGGAAGCCGTGATCGAACAATGGGACGCACTGAAGAAGCTGGAACGAGGGCCCCAGTCCGCCATCGCCGGGATCCCGCCTACGTTGCCCGCCCTCGCCCAAGCGCAGGCGTTGCAGCGGCGGGCGGGAAAGGCCGGGTTTGAGTGGCAGGAGCCAGGAGAATATTGGGCGGCTCTGGACGAGGAACTACAAGAGCTGAGGGACGCAGTCGAAGAAGAGCGCGCGGCGGAATCAGGGGACGCGCTGTTTGCCCTGGCAAACCTGGTTCGGTCCGTGGGGGTTGATGCGGAGGATGCGCTCAGGCAGGCGAGCCGCCGGTTTTCGATGCGCTTCATTGGTGTAGAAAAGATGGCGTTGGAGCGAGGGATCGATCTCGAGTCGTCTAGTCTGCGGACCAAGCTCGATCTCTGGGAGCAAGCAAAGAGAGGGCAAGCAGCCGCGGTAGGGGATAAACTGGGCGGCGAAGGAGGGAAGACATGACGATGCAGCGAGAGAGTGTGGTTACGCCTGAGCGCTTCGATCAGGGGATGACCTGGGCGGAATGGATGGCGCACATCAAGCGAAACGTCGCGAAGTTTCAGTACAACTACGACAACACGGCAGTCAGCGCGGAGGACGCTGAAGCTCTGCGGGCGGTCAGCGAACGGCCCGGCGGCCCTGGCCGGGTGCTAGTGCTGGGGGAGGACTGGTGTCCGGACGTGTTCCGAGGTCTTCCGGTCCTGGTGCGGATGGCTGAGGCGGCGGGATGGGAAATCAAGGCCTTCCCACGCGATGAGAACCTCGACATCATGGCCGAATTCCTCAAGAACGGCGAACACCAGTCGATTCCGGCCGTCGTGTTCTACACCCGTGACCATAAGTACATCACTCACTGGATCGAGCGTCCGGCAAAGGCGGAGACCGAGTTGGACCAGATGCGCAAGATCTTCGATGGATTGGACCGGGAGAAGGACGTCCAGGAGATGCGGCGGCGGAACGATGAGTTCCAGGAGGGCCCGGTGTGGGCAGGGTGGCGAGACGCAACGATCACTGAGATTCGCGCGCTCCTGGAAGGGAAGTCGAAATAGTGATCTAGTCCCAGCGACGCCGTGCCGTTGCCGTAGCCACGGCCCCCGCCACTGCGAACATAGTCCCACCGGCGAGTAGCGCGATCCAGGTAAGTGAGTCACTGCGGTCCGTTGCCGGTGCACCGCCACCGGCGGGAACGGCGCCAGGGCTACCTGTTTGAGCACCGTTCTGAGCTACTGGCGTGACCGTGGGTGATGCCACGCCTGACTTAGACGGAGCAGGTGTCGGAACGGGCGTTGGGGCGGACACCGCTATCCTTCCCCGCATGTTGTCCGGATGGAACTGGCAGAGATACTCAAACGTTCCTGCGGTGGAGAATGTCTGTTGGAAGACTTGCCCCTGGTTTAGAAATCCGGAGTCGAATCCCCCGGAAGGTGGGCACTGGATGAACCCGGCGGCACACTGAGTCACGGTGTGGGAGCCCGCGGCAACGGACCACGTGATGGTGTCGCCGGCGGTTATCGAGGTCTCGCAAACGGAGTCCTGGAACGAAGGCTCGCAGAAGTAGAGGTCCCCCACTTCGACGGACGCGTCTGCTGCGGTAATCTACGGGGTGCCTGAGCTAACCACAGCCACCGCAGCGGCTGCGATGACAACGGTGATGAGGATGAATCGCATGAAACCAACTCCTGGCAAGGTTGTTGGTCATACGTTTCGCGGAATCGTTTGGATTCACAACCGCAGAAAGCACGAGAGGCAGCCCGCCCCTGACTGCCTCTCGTTATATCCGCCAATCACTGGCGGACCAGAAGGAGGTCGCCCTTGAAATTGTCGTGTTGTACGACGGTTAAAACGCACTCAGGTAACAGAGGTTAACCGGGGCGCACTCACCGTCTTGCCCTGATAGACGTGACATCTTCGGAGCGTGTTACAAGAGTGGGTTTGTTTGGTCGGGATTCGGGGCGGGGCCCGCGGGTCCGCCGGCATCCATGGGGGGAAGCGGAACCCTGATTCCTTCCCGGGCTAACGACTCCGCGAAACGCTGTCTCAGGTCACGACCTACCTCCCACCGGGCGCCAGCCAGGGTGCGCGTTGTCACAGTGATCGTCACTGCCAGATCGTCGACAGCAGTAACGCCGAGTACGGACGGGCCTTCAGTGATGACCTGCGCCAGTGCTGGCTCAGCCAAGACCTGCCTCGCGGTCTCTGCGATCAGATCCTTGACCTTGTTGACATCGTCGCCGAGGCCAATCCTGATCTGCACGTTTACCACGGCGTAGTCCCGCGTGTGATTCGAGACGACCGTGATGCTGCCGTTGGGTACGGAATGGACAACGCCGTCATTATCGCGGAGCACCGTCCGGCGCAGGGTGATGGCCTCGACTGTGCCTGTCGTGTCGGCAATGGTCACGACATCCCCGGTCCTGTACTGGTCTTCCGCGAGCAGGAAAATTCCGTTGATCGCGTCCCTTACGAACTGCTGTGAGCCCATTGCCAGGGCCAGGCCGGCGATGCCCAATCCTGCTATCAAGGCGGTGACGTCGACTCCGAATTCCGTGAGGATCATGACGGAAGCAACCGTCACCAGAAACAGGGTGAAGGCGTAATTCACGACGCCGATTATCGAGTCGGCCCGTCGCTCCATCTCGGCATCCGGCGGGTGGGCGCCCGACATCATGGCCGCGCGCGCTAAATGGGGAAACAGCGACTTCCAGGCAAACTGAACGCCCAGGGCGACGCCGACGATGATCAGGATGTCGGTGCCGTTGGCCTTGAGCCAATCCTCGATCTTGTCCCAATCGCTCGCGAGCAGAGGAATCATTTGACCTATAGCCTATGGAATCGGGTCGCGCCGTAGCAAGAACGATATACTCGGCGGGTGAACCTGCTGCACCGCTGGTACTGCCGCTCTGATGGCTGGGCAAAGATTGTGCAGGACTACATGCTGCCCAACGCGTTCCAGGGACTCGATCTGGGCGAGAACGCACTCGAGATCGGCCCAGGTCCGGGCCGGACGACCGAGTGGATCCACGAGCGAGTCCCGGCGTTGACAGCGATTGAGATCGATCACGACCTGGCGGAGTCGCTTAAGACGCGGATGGCTGACACCAACGTCACCGTAGTCGAAGGGGACGCCACCAAGATGCCCTTTCCGGACGCGTCGTTTACGGGAGCGGTCTGCTTCACGATGCTCCACCATGTACCGTCGGCGGAGTTGCAGGACCGGTTACTGGCGGAAACG
>JBDSHD010000165.1:0-6957 GCA_039918655.1 Dehalococcoidia bacterium
CTGACTATCGCCGCTATCTCTGTCTCCATATCCGCCGTGACGGCCTCTGCCTCTTCCAGGTGCCCGCTGACCTTGCCGATCGTCTCAATCTGAGCGTAGACACCTTCCAGGTCCGAAGGGTTCGCCAGGAACAGGCTTGGTATCCCCAGTTCCTCGAGGGAACCCGTGAGGCCACTCGGGTCAAAGCTCAGCAGGACAAGGTCAGGCTCAAAGGCCACGATCGCCTCCAGGCTGGGCTCGAACCCGCTCAACTTCGGCAGCGCCTCAGTCTCCGCGGGATAGTCCGAGTTCTCGTCCACAGCCACGACGGCGTCACCGGCGCCGATCGCGAACAATACCTCCGCGAACGATGGCGAGAGTGTCACGATCGCCTTCGGCTGGCTCTCAATCGTTGCCTCCGCCCCAGTGTCGTCTGTGACCGTGACCGGAAATCCTCCGGATCCCTCGCTCGGCGCCGGTGTAGACGTCGCACCATCACCATCGTCATCGCTGCACGCCAGGAACAACGTCCCCGCAATCACAACGATCACAAGCAACAACCACTTCTTCATTCTTTCGGATCTCCCATCTCAAACTGGCGGAATGCACCGGGGCCACAACAAAACACCCCTGCCACTGGTGGCAGGGGTTCCGCTTCGTCAGCCGGTCCCGCGCCTTTCCTCGAAGGCTGGTACTCATCAAGACAAAGGCAGGCGACCTGGCTCCCTCGGTCCCTTCCGGGCCGAAGATACAGTTGCGGGACAGCGCCGGCTTTTAATCGGCTTCGCTATTAACTCCTGCGCCCCACCGGCGAGAAACCCACCGGAGGCACGTCGTGGAGACCCTCATCTCACTATTCGGTTGTGGCAGAAATATACCACACCGTCCTGGACCAGCGAGCACGCCGCGCTCCTGCGCCGACGCCCCAACACCGTGTACGATTGACCACACATGGACCTAGGACTGAACGGTAGAGCTGCCTTCGTCGGCGGCTCCAGCAAAGGAATCGGCAAGGCGATCGCCGCCGCCCTCCTCAAAGAGGGATGCCGCGTCATGATCTCGTCCCGCAGTGAAGCTAATCTGCTTCAAGCGGCCACCGACCTCACCGCCCAGACTGGACACGAGCCCTCCCACGTCGTCTGCGATATGTCCAACCATGACGACATCAAGAGGGCCGTGGCAGCCGCCGCAAAGACGTTCGATCGGCTGGACATCCTCGTCAACAACGCGGGCGGCCCTCCCACCGGCACCTTCGAAGACCTCGACGAACGCTACTGGCAGTACGCTATCGACCAAAACCTGTTGTCCGTCGTTCGGGCTGTCACCGAGGCCCTCCCGCACCTCAAGCGGTCGGGAGCCGGCCGCATCGTCAACGTCACGTCTGTCGCCGTCAAACAGCCAATCGACGGCCTCATCCTCTCCAACGCCACCCGCCTCGGTGTCGTGGGAATGGCGAAGACGCTGTCGCGCGAGTTCGCCCCGTTCGGCATCACCGTCAACAACGTCTGCCCAGGAAGCATCGGCACGGAGCGCCTCATCTCCCTCATCGAGGAGCGGGCTGCACGCGCGGGTATCACCCTCGAACAAGCCGTCGCCACCGAGGAATCCCGCGTTCCCATGGGCTTCCTTGGCGCCCCCGAAGACGTCGCCAGCCTCGTCGCCTTCCTCGTGTCGGATCAGGCCCGCTTCCTCACCGGCACGACGATCCAGGTCGACGGCGGCTCCACTACCGCCCTCTTCTAATGGAAGAGGGCGGGATCTCACCCGCCCTCATGATCTCGCGCCGTTTCTGACAGCTAGGTCGGCCGGCCCTCGAAGCTCGGATCGTTCTTGTCAAACCACATCTCGGACACCCAGTACTGGTTCCCGAACCACGGCCAGCTCGTCCGGTTCTTGAAGTACGGATACGTGATCGTGCCGCCTCCTGGCGTCACGTAATCCAGCCTCAGGTTCGCTGCCGGCGCGTCCTGCTTCGTCTCACCCATCAAGTAGTTCTGTATGTCGTACCCGATCTGTCGCCGGGCGTCGATGTCGAACTCGGCCCTTTGCGCATCAAGGAGCTTGTCCAGTGCCGGATCGCTGATCTCGAACGAGTTCTTGGAGCCGTCGGTCTTGAAGTAGGGGAACACCCAGTCGTCAAGGTCCACCCAACCGTTGTCGAAGCCCCAGGTCATCGACGCTTGGTCGCACTCCTGATTGTTGAGGCCTTCGGCGATTCGAGAATAGGGCACCGTCTGGTACTTGATATCGTCCTCGATACCAAGGTTGCGCTGGATCGTCTGCAGGTACGTCGGCGCAAACCGCGGGATATATGCCGGGATGTCCGCGAACCAGATCAACGGGATCTTGGGCTTTCCGGCCGCCTCATAGAGAGCACGCGCTTCCTTGATGTCCGCCTCACGCCCCGCCTGGTCTGTTCGGTACCCAGGACGCAACAATAGCTCTTCCTCGGGTAGTGCCCAGTAGGAGATGGCCGTATTTACCGGGCCCACCTTCTTCCACGCACCGGAGCCGATGACGTCCACGACTTCTTGCCGGTCGATGCCGAGGTGCAGCGCCCGCCGGACACGCCAGTCGTTGAACGGCTCACAATACGACTTGAAACGCGAGTTGATCCAGCCTGACACCTGTTGTCGCTGGAATTGCAACTCCGGCATCTCGTCCAGGATGTCCAGTATCCACTGCGGGTTGTCGATGAAGCCGGCGGCGTCGATCTCCTTGCGCCGGAACAACGACTCCACCGTCACGTCATTCAAGCCCTGGCCGGTGGCCTTGTAACCATCGAGGTATGGGCGCCCCAGTTCGGGCTCGCCCCAACCGAACCACTCCGGGTTACGCACCGCCTTGTACTCGATCCCGAAGACCAGGCTCTCCCACATGAATGGTCCAGTTCCGATCATTCTCTCCGCCGGTACAGGCTGACGCCCGCCAAATGCGTCTACTGAGTCCCATGGCTTATCGGTCGGCCCGGGCTCCATGTCCACGATCTCCTTGGGGATGATCATGGCGTTCGTATCGGCCAGGAAGTGGAAGAACGGTGCAACCGGACCCTTTGTGTAGAACTTGATCGTGTAGTCGTCGATCTTCTCGATCTTGTCGATCGTCGCCACCTGGCTGGCGCGGTAATAGTATGTCCGTTGCTGGCTGTCCGGGTTTCTCTGTCTATCAAAACTGTAGATAACATCGTCCGCCGTCAGTTCGCGTCCGGCCAGCGTGGGAAAATTCTTCCTGATCTGGTCCGTGTCGTGGAACTTCACCCCTTTTCGTATCTTCACCACGTACTCGGTCGGGGGGTTACCGATCATCTCCGGCGCGCCATCCGCCAGGTCCGGCAAGATGTTCTCCCACGTCGGCTCCTCGTGGCTGGCGTACCGGTAGAGCTTGCTGAACACCGCCGACTGGTTCGAGTACATCGGCCCGAACTGCGTCTGGTGCGGGTCATACCGGTCCAGCACAACTGCGTCAAAACCGATGTAAGTCAGGAAGCTCCCGCGCGAGTCCTGTGGCGCGGGCGTAAAGATCCCCCTACCGTCGACGGGCTTTTCGTACGGAACCTCCAAGAGCGCCGCGCCAGAAAGATCTCCGTTGTCGTCGGTGTTGCCGGGCCCGGATCCGGGATCCTCGCTAGCGCACCCAACCATGGTGGCAGCGGCAAGCCCCGTGCCGGTCAGCATCGCGCCTGTGAGTAGCCTCCTGCGGCCCACTCTGCGCCTCCAGAACTTATCCCAGTAGTTAGAGTCCTGAGGCATTACATATATTCCTTTCACAGGGCATGTGACTGGCGGTCTGGTTCAAACGTTCCAAAGTGAGTCTAACTCCGCAGCCGTGGGTCGAGGACGTCTCGCAAGGCGTCGCCCGCAAGATTGAACGCTAGTACGCCGAGCGCAATCGCCGTCGCGGCGCTCACGCCGGGCCAGGGCTCGTTCGCAATAACCGGATACGTGTCGGCCAGCATCTGCCCCCAGGAAGCGCCCTGTGGCATCTTGTCCGGAACGATAAAGCTCAAAGCCGCTTCCGCCAGGATCACCGTTCCAAGGCCGGTTGAGAAGACGATGATGATCGAAGCCATGATGTTCGGCAGGATGTAGTACCGCATCGTCCGGATATTCGTCGCGCCGATAACCCTCGATGCTTCAACGTATTGCTGTTCCTTAGTGGACAGCACAACCCCGCGCACAATGCGCTGAACGGCAGCCACTCCCACGGTGCCCAGGGCAACCGCAGCCAGAGTAAGACTCGGCCCGTCCGTGAACGGTTGGATTGTCACTATCAGTATCAGGGCGATCAACGGTGGGAATGCCTGCAACGCGTCCATGAATCTCTGGGAGGTCGTATCTGTCAGTCCCCCGAAGTAGCCGGATGTCACTCCAATCGTTGTGCCGATCGCCGTCGCGATGATCAGCGCCCAGATGCCGACCCAAAGCGACCGGCGGGCGCCGTTGACCACCCGCGCCCACACATCCCGGCCATTCTTGTCTGTCCCCAGCCAGTGGGTCGATGAAGGTCCCTCATAGATGCGTAGCCGCCCCCCTTCGTTGTAGAAGTTGTCCTCCACCCCGTAGCGCTCCATCCACGGTGAGCCCATCGTGATCCCGAACGGTGTATTCGGCAGCGAGGGCACGGCCACGCCTGTCGGCGTCCCCAGCGTCATGAAAAACAGGATGCCCGCCATCGTAAAGCCCACCGCGCCCAGCGGTTTCTTCCGGGCGAACTTCAGGACACCGTGCCACCAGGCCTTCTGCGGCCTTACGTACTCCGGTGCCGCCGCCGCGACTGCTCCGATTGCCGTGTCATCTACTGCCATGTGTTCGCCTAGCTGTACCTGATTCGGGGGTCCAGCCACCCGTAAGCTACGTCAACCAGGATATTTACAAATACGAGCATGACGGCGACTATGATCACCGTCCCTTGCACCACCGGGAAGTCGGGCGCTTGGGCGATCGCGCTCGTCACGTAGAACCCAACTCCGGGAATCCCGTAAAGGTTCTCCAGGATTACATTCCCGCTAACAATCGTCGCCAGCAAGATTCCGATCACCGTGAGCACCGGTATCATCGCGTTCTTCAATGTGTGCCTGATAATCACGACCCGCTCTTTGAGACCCTTTGACCAAGCCGTGCGGACGTAGTCCTGCCGCAGGACCTCGAGCATCTGCGATCGGAGGAACCTCATAATCACCGCGCCCGTGCCCAGACCCGCGATGATCGCCGGCGCCAGCATGATCTTCATGTTTTCGTACGGATTCGTTTCCGCTGGCGTCCAGCCAAACGGGTCCCAGAAGTCGTAATAGGTAACATGTGAGCCTAACCAGTCCTGCGCGAACTCGTACCGCGTCGATAACATGATCACGAAGATCGCCAGCACGAACACCGGTATTCCCAACAGCGCGATCGAAAACACCCTCAACCCATAGTCAATCCACGAGTCCTGCCGGATAGCAGACATCACACCCACCGGCACCGCCACCACAATAGCCACGAAAATCACCATCAATCCCAGTTGCACGGACGGTATGATCCTCTTCTTCAGCTCCTCCAGCACCGGGGTCTTCTCTCGCCACGACGTCCCCAGGTCGCCCTGGGCCAGGCCGAACATGTAGTCCTTGTACTGTGTCAGGATTGGGGCATCGAGACCGAGTTCGGCCTCAGCGACGGCATAGCACTCGTCGTAGGTCTCCGCCTCGGTGCATCCTGCCGCGCGCTGGGCGACCACGGCGCTCGGGTCGATGCGCAAGGCAAGGAAAACAAGCGTGGCTACAAGGAACAGAACACCCACGTTGAGGATCAGCCGCCTGATGATGTACTGCTGCATTTAGGCGACCTTCACCGTGAGCAAAAAGGCCCAGCGCGTCAGTGTGTTTCGCATGTCCTTAGCACCCCCGCTTCGCACCCCGGAGCGGAGTGGCCTGAACGTAGCACCGGCCCTGAGCAATGTCAAGATAAAGTTAAACCTATCTCCAGTATGCGTATCGCTGTCGGCCATTTGCTTGACCGTAAGAACTTGACAGCCTCTATTTGCGCAACATAGGATAGTTACAGAAGTCACAAAGTTTTGTGACGCGCCGAATCCGCTTTGGCGGACCGGGGGAACATCAAAGGGGTGAATCTCGTTCTGGTGCGCAGAATGAGTAGGGCAGCCCTTCAGCCCGAACCCGACAGCTAACCTCGGAGGCGTTATGAGAGGGCCAGCACCCGCAAGGGTGAGACATCGGCTCTTTTAGTGCCACCGGAGGAGTTCTCACAAGATGCAGAATGCACAGCCACGAGCTTGCCCGCGATGTCAGGGGTCCATGCTTTTTGAAGAGGACTGGTACGGCGCCTACAGCACCTGTCTGGCTTGCGGTTACGTGTATGAAGTCGGTGCCGCCGCCGCCCTCGAACTCCAAGCCGAGATGAACGGCGACGGCCGCCAGCGCCGCCGCCAGCCCTCACACGGCAAGCTCCGCCTCTAAGACCCGCGCCTCAGCACGACGAGAGTGGGGTCATATTGTGACCCTCTCTCCATATACTCGCCCCCATTTATACGCCATATTAACTTCCGTTAAGGCTCGGTCTACTTGATACCTTCTCGGCCCCTCCGTATCCTGTAAACAGAACGTGATCTTCTGCCGGATTCTCGAAGGCCACGTTCAGAGTCAAGGGAGGGAAACAGGGGATGATTTCTCCTACAATCGACGACGAGGGCGTGTACTCACCCCTTCAACTGCATTTCCTTCGGCGCCTCAACAGGCTGCTCCGCCTCCGTGTGGATCAGTCCACCGACCTCAACGGCGAAGGCCTTCGCCTGATCGACCGCACCATCTACTCAACGTACTGTGATGCGGTGGACCTGGGCGTACCGGCCGAAGCACAGGCGCTCGTACAGCGCGTCAGTGCACCCGCCAAGAGCGTCGGCGCCGAAAAATAACTCGCGTCGCGTCAAACAGGCGCTAGGCGAACAGGCGCTAGGCGAAAACCCTATCTGGTTTCGCGCGCCCGG
>JBDSHD010000166.1:0-3189 GCA_039918655.1 Dehalococcoidia bacterium
GAGGCCGCTCCCGCCGCCACTCTCGCACCCACGCCGTTCGTCCCCGGCGACGATCCCGCGCCCCTCATCACCGGCGGCGCGGCAGCCGTCATAGAGGAGCCCTGCGGCAACCTGCTCTACGGTCTCAACGAGCACACCCAGCTCCCACCCGCCAGCCTCACCAAGATCGCCACCGCCCTCGTCGCTGCCGACAGCAAGCCGATGAACGAAGTTGTGAACGTCCTCGTGGACGGCGGCGCCCTCTCCATCGAGACCGGTGCCACCGTCATGGGCCTCAAGCCGGGCCAACAAATGACGATGTACGACCTCCTCAACGGCCTCATCCTCCGCTCCGGTAACGACGCGGCCCTCACCATTGCTCATGCCGTTGCCGGCAACGAGGCCAAGTTCGTCGAGATGATGAACGCCAAGGTCGCCTCGCTCGGCCTCCACGACACCCACTTCGTCAACTCTCATGGCCTCGACACTCCAAATCACTACGGCTCCGCCTACGACATCGCGGTGCTCGGGCGCGAACTCCTTCACAACCAGAGCCTCTCTGACATCGTCCAGTCCCAGACCTACACACCCAACTGGGACGGTGGCGAACTCACGAACATCAACCTCCTCCTCACAAACTACCCCGGCGCCATCGGCATTAAGACCGGCTACACAGACCTTGCCGGCATGACCATCGTCGGCGGCGCCGACCGCAACGGCCGCCGCATTCTCGTCTCCGTCATGCAGAGCAGCGACGTCTACGTCGACGCCATGGCCCTTCTCGACTGGGCCTTCGCCAATACCGCCCCCTCCTGCGACTCGCCCCCCGCACAGGCCGCAGCCATCAATCCCTGATCCCGATCGGCCCTCCTGCAGCCTCTCCCGTGTACGATGTACCCGTGGACGCGATCACCCTTACACCACTCCCTGCACACTTCTCCGCAACAGTAACTCCCCCCGGATCAAAGAGCCTGACCAACCGCGCCCTCATCCTCGCCGCCCTCGCTGACGGCGCATCTCACATCACAAACATCCTCGTCGCCGAAGACACCCGTGTCATGCTCGACGGCCTCCAGCAGCTCGGATTTACAATCGAGACCGACAGGGCCTCCGTCACCGTCCACGGCCTCGGCGGCAAGATTCCCGCATCCCGCGCGGATCTCTCCTGCGGCAACAGCGGCACCACCATTCGCTTCCTCACCGCCCTCTGCGCCCTCGGGAACGGCGAGTTCCGGCTCGACGGCGACGCCCGCATGCGCCAGCGCCCAATTGGCCCGCTTGTGGACCTACTGACGCCCCTCGGCGCGCAGATCACTTACGAAATCAGCCCCGGACGCCCGCCGATCACCGTTCACGCCTCCGGACTCACCGGCGGTGAAGCATCGTTCTCCTCGAAACAGTCCTCACAGTTTCTCTCCGCCGCCCTCATGGCCGCACCCTGCGCCCGAGGCCCAGTGACAATCAATCTCACCGAGGAACCCACCAGCTGGCCCTACGTACAGATGACCATCGAACTCATGGCCCGCTTTGGAATCGGCATCGAACCAGCGGCTGGCGCGCTCCGCACACTTCGGACGACTCCGGAGCCGTACCACCCCGCCGATTACACCGTCGGGCCGGACGCCAGCGCCGCCACCTACTTCCTCGCCGCCGCCGCCATCAGCCCCGGCGCCCGCGTCACCATCTCCGGCCTTGGATCGGGCAGCCTCCAGGGAGACGCCGCCTTCGCCTCAGTCCTCGCAAGAATGGGGGCGATCGTGGATTCCAGTACGGGCGCAATCACCGTGACGGGCGACACGCTGAACGGGATCGATGTCGATATGGCCGACATGCCCGACGCCGCCATGACCCTCGCTGCTGTCTCCCTTTTCGCATCGGGCACCACCACGATCCGCGGACTCCACACTCTCCCGCTGAAGGAAACCGATCGCCTCGCTGCCCTTCAAGCGGAACTGTCCAAACTCGGAGCCTCGGTCGATGCCACGTCTGACACCCTCCGCATCATTCCCCCGGACACAATCAAACCTGCCGAGGTCGAGACCTACGGCGACCACCGCATGGCGATGAGCTTCGCAGTCGTCGGCACCCGCGTGGCAGGAATCACCGTCCGCGATCCAAATTGCGTGGCCAAGACCTACCCGGGGTTCTGGCAGGATCTCGAAAAACTTCGCGCCTAGTCAGCTAGTTCGCGTGGGGCTGCCCGCCGGACAACTTCGTGTCGTCCTGGTGCATGTACGGCTTCAACGTCTCGTCCGCCAGGCGCTCTTCCCAGTCCCGGCCGTACCGCAGGCGCTTCCCCATCATCCAGAACACCGTCCCGTAAAGCCCCGCGATGCTGCCCAGATCAGAGATCAACCCGGGCGGGTTCTCCGCTGTTTTCATGGGCGCTTCCTCCTGTCGCCACAGTCCTCAGCGCCGCACCCCACCGCATCCTACACCCCTATGAAACCCTCGCAAGACCTTTTACTGTAATCGGCCCGTTAAATCTTGTGCGATTACTCACCATCCGAAAAGGACTTCCGATTCACGTGCAAATTAAGCTTCTTTTTCCTGCTAAACTTCTCCCGAAGGTCACCCGATGCAAATCACTCAGTTCGTCCACGAAGGTCTTGGCAACAGCTCCTACCTGGTCCAGACGGAGCCCGGCCTTGCCGTCGCCATTGATCCCGACCGCACCGTCCGCCGCTACCTCCAGTCCGCCGAAGCGCAGGGCCTCCAAATCAACACCGTCCTGGAGACTCACGTCCACGCCGACTTCATCACCGGCGCCCTTGAAATCGCCTCTGCCACCGGAGGCACCGTCTACAACTCGGCCGGGTCAGACGTCCGCTACAACCATCACCCGCTGACCGGCGGTGACTACATCACCCACGGCGATACCACCATCGAAGTCCTCGCAACCCCCGGCCATACACCGGAACACCTCTCCTACGTCCTCCGAACGCCGGGCGCTGAACCACTGCTCTTCAGCGGTGGCTCCCTGATCGTGGGAGGCGCGGCCCGCACTGACCTCCTCGGCCCGGACCTCTTCGAGCAACTCACCCGCTCCCAGTACCACACCCTCCGCGATGCCTTCACCGCCCTCCCCGATGCCGCCCTCCTCTACCCCACGCACGGCGGTGGTTCCTTCTGCTCCGCCGGCGCCGGCTCCCAACGCGCCTCCACCCTCGGTGAACAACGCGCCATGAACCCCGTGCTCTCCGACATGAC
>JBDSHD010000167.1:0-4981 GCA_039918655.1 Dehalococcoidia bacterium
ACACCCTCCGCTACGGTTCCACCGTCAATCACGTCCTCGGCCTCGAATTCGTCACCGCGGACGGGGTGGTACATCGCAGCGGGGGCAAAACCGCGCACAACACGGGATACGATCTGACAGGGGTTATCGTCGGGTCCGAAGGGACACTCTGCATCGTCACAGAAGTGACCGTGAGGCTGCTGCCCAAACCAGAGTCGGTGGTCACCCTTCTCGCGATCTTCAACCAGGTGCGGCAGGCGTCAGAGTCGGTGTCCGCGATTGTCGCCAACGGTATCCTCCCGGCGGCCCTCGAGATGATGGACGCGAAGACGATGCGAGCCGTGGAACGGGCCGTTAACGCCGGCTATCCGCCGGACGCCGGAGCCGTCCTCCTGATCGAGGTTGAAGGGCTACGGGAGGAGGTCGATGAGCAGGCCGCTGCAGTTGAGGCGATCTGCCAGGAACGAGGCGCCCGCGAGGTCCGTATCGGCCTCTCATCTCAAGATCGCGAACGGTTATGGGCCGGGCGTAAAGGCGCGCTGGGCGCCCTCGGTAGGCTCGCACCGTCTTACTACATCCTCGATGGCGTCGTACCACGCACGCGCCTGCCCGAGGTGCTGGACGGGGTGTATGCGGCCTGCGAGCGCTACGACATGCCCGTCGCCAACGTGTTTCACGCCGGCGACGGCAATCTCCACCCCAACCTCATGTTCGACGAGAGCATCCCTGGCGCGACTGAACGAGTGCTGGAGTTGGGTGAGGAGATCCTGCGCCTCTGCGTCGATGCCGGAGGCTCCATCACTGGCGAGCACGGCGTCGGCTTCGAGAAACGCGACTTCATGTCGCTAACATTCAGTCCGGACGATCTTGAGGTCATGGCCGGACTGAAGAGAGCATTCGGCGCGGACGCGTCCTTTAATCCAGGCAAGATCTTCCCCACCTCTCGCGGGTGCGGCGAAGTCTCTTCGCGCATGAAGCGTGCTATCGCCAAAGTTGGACCCGGCGCATACGTGTGAACGCAAAGCAATCCATCCTTGCAGGCCTGTCGACCGCGCTGGGCGAGACGGCCGTCACGGAGGGATCACCAGGGTTCTCCGTCGACGGCATTGTCCCAGGCGCGGTGGTTCGTCCGAAGGATTACGCGGGTGTCGCCACCACCCTGTCTTTCGCCAACGAAAACGGCCTCACAGTCATCCCGCTGGGGGGCCGCCAGCACGCCCACATCGGCAACCTGCCGACACGCTACGATGTCGCGCTGAACCTCGCCGCCCTTAATGCCGTCGTGGAGTTCGAGCCAGCCGACCTCACGATAACCGTCCAGGCCGGTCTCACCTTGGGCGAGCTTCGTCAGACCACCGCCGGGTCTGGCTTGATTATCCCGTTCGATCCCTCGGCTCCGGACGATGCAACGGTTGGCGGGATGATCGCCGCGGGTATATTTGGTGCCGCCGCGGCCTCGCTTGGAACGCCTCGCGATTTCACGATCGGCCTTCGGGTGGTCATGGCGGACGGCCGGATGACTCGGGCCGGCGGCAAGGTCGTGAAGAACGTGGCCGGTTACGACCTCTGCAAACTCTACACCGGTTCGGTCGGCACCCTGGGTGTCATCGTGGAGGCGTCGTTGAAGGCACTCCCTTCCCCGCCGGCCGAGCAGCGCCTGAACTTTGCCATGGATTCCGCTGAGCAAGCCTGTTCCCATGTGAGATCGGCCTTTCGCGCCGGCCTCAGCATTCGATCCGCGTCCATGCACCGCATACCCGGGGGCTGGAGCGTCCACGTCGTCCTGGCTGGTACCCGCGCCGGTGTTGACCGTTCGTATCGAGAGATGGCTACGGACACCGTTGCGTCTGACGATGTGAGCGATCCTCCGCAGTACCCTTTAGAGATGATGGTGACAGTCCTTCCGTCCCGCCTCGCGGGGTTGCTGGAGGAACTCGCAGCGCAGCTCCGCGAAGCCGCGATCGAGGCCTGGCCGGCTTCCGGAGTCTGCGTCATCCGAACTCACGACATCGAGCACAGCATCACCACCGCGATGTCTCTCGCCACCATGCATCAGGGCACCTTCACCGTCCCCCGCTGCCCGTTCGAGATCAAGACAAACCGCGACGTGTTCGGAGATGAGCCCTCGGCAGCCGCCTTGATACGCCAGATCAAGCACGAGTTCGACCCCAAGGGCACCCTGAGCCCTGGCCGCGGTCCCGGCAGGATCTGATGCAGGCACCCGAGGCTGACCTCACCCAATGTGTCCGCTGCGGTCTGTGCTTGCAGCACTGTCCGACCTACGTCGAGACCGGTCTGGAAACCGAATCGCCTCGCGGTCGCCTCTACATCATGCAGGCGCTCTCCGACGGAATAATCGAACCCACAGCCAGCGTCATCGGACATCTCGATATGTGCCTCCAGTGCCGCAACTGCGAAGCGGTCTGTCCGTCCGGTGTCCCGTTCGGCAGCATCATGGAAGCGGCCAGACGCGACGTTCTTGAATCTCCAAAGGCGCCAGCATCCTGGAAGCTTCGCTCCCTGTTCCTCCGGGAAGTGGTTGCCAAACCCGGGCGACTGGAACTCCTCTCCCGCGCCTTGCGGTTCTCCGAACAAACCGGCCTTCGCGCGCTCACCGAGCACTTGCCCTTGATCGGCCCGCACGCCACGCTGGCGCCCAGGTTCGCCTCCCCACCCTTCAAGCGCACCGGACTGCTCACTGTCCCGGACGCCGAGATCAGAGCAAGGGTCGCCCTGCTCACAGGCTGCTTGATGCCGCTCTCATTCGGCGACGTTCATCGGGCCACTGTTCGTGTCCTCGCCCGCAACGGCTGCGTCGTCTCCGCCTCTCGGAACCAGGTCTGCTGCGGCGCACTCCACGCCCACAACGGGGACCTCGTCACCGCCAGGAAACTCGCCCGGCGGAACGTCGACGCCTTCGAGGCGGCAGGCATGGACACTATCATCGTGAACTCAGCGGGATGCGGTGCGGCGATGAAAGAGTACGGCGAACTACTCGCCGATGACCCGAAATATAGAACAAGGGCGGAGCGCCTATCTGCCTCCGTCAAAGACATCAGCGAGTTCCTCGTATCGTTGCCACTCGTTAAACCGACGGGCAGGGTTTCCGCCAGCGTCACCTACCAGGACTCCTGCCACCTTGCTCACGCGCAACGCATCACAGCGGCGCCTCGGCAGATCCTGACGGCAATCCCCGGCGTCACCCTGGTCGAAATGCGCCGCCCCGACCGGTGTTGCGGAAGCGCCGGTGTCTACTCCCTCACCCAGCCAGAGATGTCTCTCTCCCTGCTCAAGGCGAAAATGGGGGATATTTCCGCCACAAACGCCGCCTACATCGCCACCTCGAACCCCGGTTGCATCGCCCAGCTGGACGCCGGCGTCCGCATGATAGGCTCCCGTGCCCGGGCCGTACATGTCATCGAATTGCTGGACCGCTCGTACCGGCTCTCCTAGACCGCCTCTCAACCACTTTCACCGCCCGTTCACTGCGCAGACACCCCTGATTAACCCCCATCTTCCAGCACGCCTGCAATACTGAATCGTGTTGGGGGATGCGTAACCAGAACTTTAAATGATGAACTTTGCTACTAGAGTTACGAGTGGAGTGTAAATGGCAAACCAAAATTCTTTTATTGAAGTCTGTAACGGCCCGGAATGTTGTGCGTCTATCGTTCAACCATTTCGCCAAGCTCTGAAAAGGGACAGGGCCTAGCCCGGAACCAACCGGCGCAAGAAAAGAGGGTTCGCTAATGTCTAGCATCCGAGTAGCACTGGACAGCCGCACAGCAGCCAGGATGTCCGCAGCACCCACTCAGCGCGAGGCTGAAACAACCGCCGCTACCGACGCACCAGCAATTCCCCAATCACAGTTCTCGGAACTCTACGGCACATACTTCCCGAAGGTCTTCGCCTACGTCTATGGGCGCGTCCAGGATAAGGATGTCTCCATGGACATAGTCGCAGACGTCTTCGAGAAGGCGTACCTGAAGATGAAGTCGTTGCGCTCGCCCGAGTCGTTCGGATCGTGGCTCTTCACGATAGCTCGCAACGAGGTCTCATCTCACTGGCGCAAGGAAAAGCCGGCGGTGCGGGCAGCTCAGGAAGCTGCAATCGAAAACTCGCTCCACCACCAACCCAAGAACCCCGAGGAGACCCTCCTGCACAAGGAGCGCGTCGCTGCTCTCGGCGAGATGGTGAAGCAACTCCCTAAGCGGGAACAAGAGATCATCGCACTCAAGTTCGATGCGGAACTCACCAACCGCGAAATCGCGGGGGTGCTTGGCACTAGCGAGGTCAACGTCCGGGTCACGATTTTCCGAGCGATCCGGAAACTGCGGGACCGCATGCAGGTGGCTGGGGAAGCCAATAGATGAACGAGGAAGAGCGCGCCGAAAGGTTCGCTCGCGACCTCGATCAATTTTTGTTCGGAGGTATTAACGAGCCACCCTCCGACCTTGACGACCACGACCTCTCGTCACTTTCCGACGTAGCCCGGCGCCGCGTCGACAAATCCGAAGCTGCCCGGCAGCAGGCTGAGCGATACGAGTCCGACGCCTGGGAGAAACTCCTGTCCAGTCTCAACCCTGAAGATGAGCCGGCCACGGGCCACGCACCGGCAGTCGACGGCGATGCCGTTGACTCCAGGGAGATGCGCGACGTTATCTCCATGCGACGGCAAATCGCGGAGGATGCTCTGTCGCTGGCCGAGCAGCATCGTGAAGACGTCTGGAACCGCATTAATGAGCGCGTGGCCGACGACAATGGCAAGCGACAGCCCGTCCTTGCCACCAGCGATGCTCAGGCCACACATTCACAGCACTCCTCCTTCACGGCGGCCGACCCGGAGTTCGATAGCCTGGTGCGGATCGCGCTCGGAAGCGCGCACGCGCCTCCCCGGGATCCAGAAATGACCGAGCGGCTTTGGGCCCGAGTCGGTGGCTTTCCGAATTCCCGTGATCTGGAGAGGTCACTCGACGAAAGGTGGACGGGCACGAGCGTTCCG
>JBDSHD010000168.1:0-12493 GCA_039918655.1 Dehalococcoidia bacterium
CGTCATGGACACCCTGCCACTGGTAATGCTCAACGCCGTACACACTCTGCGAGCGATCAGAGTCGAGCGCGTCGTGGACCTCCGCAGCCGGCGCATCCAGCTCCAACGGAAGGCTGGCGTCGGCCTCAGCGCCGCGGGCTTCAAGCAAGGGGCGGCGGACGGCGCGATTGGCCATGTCGGGTTGCGAGAGTCCCTCAACATGATCGCCGACACCCTTTTCTGGCGCCTTGAGGATGTCACGGAGACGATCGAGCCAGTGCTGGCACGAGGGCGGGTTAAAACCGAAGTCTTCAGCATCGACAAGGGGTACGCGATTGGGCTCCGGCAGAGCGTGCGAGGTACCAGCAACGGCCAAGAGGTACTAAGGCTCGATCTGGAGATGTCGATCGGTGCGAGCGACCCGCATGACAGCATCCAGATAGACGGGGATCCGCCGCTGCGCCTCAACATCCCGGGGGGTATACAGGGAGATGATGCTACAGCAGCCATTGTCGCCAATTGTGTCCCGGCCATTGCTCGCAGTCGCCTTACGGGCCTTCTGACTATGCGCGACCTACCGATGCTGCCCTACTATCGCCGTCGACAAGACTAGCAACTCACCCCCAGAGTTCGTCACTAGCCCCCGGCTTGATAGAATTGCGCTGTGGGAACGATTCTGGACGAGTACATCCGACGCCACCCCGGATCTGCGGCTCTCTACGACGAATCATTGACGGTCTTCCCGTCCGGTGTTACTCATGACGTACGTTATGTCACGCCATTCCCCTTGTACATGGATCGGGCCTCAGGCAGTCACAAGTGGGATGTCGATGGCAACGAGATCATCGACTACGTGATGGGCCACGGTGCGCTGTTCATGGGTCATGCTCACCCAGCGGTGACGCAGGCCATCGTCGAACAGGCACAGAAGGGCACGCACTATGGTTCCAATCACAAACTGGAACTGGAGTGGGGCAGCCTCGTCAAAGACCTGATCCCTTGCGCAGAAGAAGTGCGTTTCACAAGTTCTGGGACCGAGGCGACGCTGATGGCGATCAGGCTGGCCCGCGCCTATACCGGCCGGGACAAGATATTGAAGTTCGATCATCACTTTCACGGGTGGCACGATTACGTTGCAGGGGCACGCGCCCCTGAATCTGACAGTCCGACGGCGCCGGGAGTGCCTCTGGCCACAAGCTCCAACACCGTCAGCGTCCCGCAAGGGGATATCCAATCCGTTGAGGAGCGCCTTGAGCAGGGCGACGTTGCTGGAGTCATTCTCGAACCGACGGGAGCATCTTGGGGCACGCTTCCTCTACCGGCGCAGTTCCTGGCAGACCTGAGGGTGGCCTGTACCCGCAACAACACGGTCCTAATCTTCGACGAAGTGGTAACCGGCTTCCGGGTCTCTCCGGGTGGGACACAGGCTCGATATGGGATCATCCCTGACTTGACGTCGCTGGCCAAAATCCTCGCTGGTGGCATGCCTGGGGGAGCGGTGTGCGGCAAGCAGGAGATCATGTCGATGATCGAGTTCCGCGATGGCCCTTGGAACGCCCGAAACCGGATCCAGCACCCCGGGACGTTCAACGCCAACCCGGTTTCAGCCGCCGCTGGTGCGGCTATGCTCCATATCGTCAAAACGGGCGAACACCACCGGCACGCCGACGACCTTAATCATAAGCTCGTCAAAGGCATGAACGAGGTTCTGACAACGACCGGGGTCAGCGGGGCGGTGTACGGACTGGCTTCGTACTTCCACGTCACGCTTGGTGGTGACGCAACTCGACCAGACAATGGCGTTGAGTGGACCGGCAACCGGCCGCCACCTTCGATGCCTGCGCAGATACAAGCCACACTAAAGCGCGCCATGCTGAACCACGGAGTTGACCTGATGAGTGGCAGCGGCGGTTTCGTATCGGGTGTGCACACGGCAGAAGATATCGATCTGACCGTCGGTGGCTTTGGGGCAACCATTCGCGCAATGCAGTCTGACGAAATGCTGTGATGAATCCGCAGTCCCTCAATGCCTCTGGATAGTGATCCTCCGGGACCTCAGCTACGCAAGACCCTCAGTTTCTGGCAGGTCACAGTCAGCGGTATTGGAATAGTCATCGGTGCCGGTATCCTATGTGCTCATCGGGCCAGCGACGGCCTCGGCCGTCGCCGCCGTCTGGATGGCTTTTGTCATGGCAGCGGTACTCGCGGCGCTAACGGGGCTTAGTTACGCCGAGTTAGCGGGTATGTTTCCGTCCGCGGGCGCCGAATATGCCTTCGCGCGAAGCGCCTTCAATGAAATGTCCGGGTTTCTCGTCGGATGGCTGATGGTATCGGCGAATGTCATCGCGGCAGCCGCAGTTTCGATTGGCTTCTCACATTACGTGCGGCACTTCGTTGACATCGATCGGCAGTTTATAGCCCCGGCCCTGATCGTTTTACTGACGGGAATCATCGCCGGCGGGATTCAAAGATCCATCTGGCTGACGGTCGGCCTCGTGACGCTACAGGTGGGTGGTCTCGTCGTTGTGATCGTCGCCGGTGCGCCGCATATCGGTGATGTCTCGCTCGTGGAAGGCGCCACGGTTTCAGGTGTCATGGGCGCGGCAGCCCTGGTGTTCTTCGCTTTCATCGGCTTCGACGAGATCGTCACGCTATCAGAGGAAACCCACGACGCGGCTCATACGATCCCCCGGGTATTGCTCACCGCGCTTGCAGTCTCAACGAGCCTCTATGTACTTGTTGCCATCGCGTCCGTGAGCGTCATCGGCGCGACCGCCATTGCCGAATCCGACACTCCACTGTCCGCTGGTTATCGGGCACAACTGGGGTGATCAGGCGGAAGATATCGTGGCCTTCATCGCACTCGCGTCCACCACTAACACGACGTTACTTGTCCTGACGGCGGCGTCGCGCCTCCTGTATGGCATGTCGCGTGGAGGCTCCTTGCCCGGGGTCCTGTCCACGGTCACGCCAGTGACCCGCGCCCCCTATGTCGGAGCCGTGCTCGCAGGCGGCGTGGCCATAGCCTTCACGCTGGTAGGGGACCTCAGCCGTGTGGCCGCTGTCACGAACTTCGCAGTGTACGCCATCTTCATCGTCGTGAACGCTGCCTTGATCTCTCTGCGCTACCGCATGCCAGAAGCCGCACGTACGTTCGTCACTCCCTTATCGTTGGGCAGAATCCCCGTACTTCCCGTCCTGGGCAGCGTGACCGCAGCCGTCATGATGACTCAACTCGAATGGCAAGCGTGGGTTATCGGGGCTGCGATCCTAACCTCGGGGTTCTTGATGTGGGCTGTTCTTCCCAAATCCGCGACCGGATAGACTTCTGATCATGACCGAGCAGTTGAAACGGATCCAGGGCAAAGTCGCCATAGTCACGGGTGCGGGCCGCATGAGGGGCATCGGCCGCGCCATCGCCCTCCGTCTGGCCGGCGATGGGGCGGATGTCGCGGTAACGGCGGTCGCGCGTCCGCCAGAGAACTTCCCGGAACACGAGCGCGCCGCAGGCTGGCTGGGTGCCGAGTCCGTGGCCAAAGAAGTGCGCGCCCTCGGCCGGCGCTCCCTTGCGCTCGATGTGGACGTGACGAAGCCGGAACAGGTGCAGGCAATGGTCCAACGGACTCTCGATGAGTTCGGCCGGATCGACATCCTGATCAACAATGCCGGTCTTGCCCTCGTCGCAGGCAAGAAGAACCTCTGGGAAGTCGATGATAACGAGTGGTACCGCGAGATAGACGTCAACTTGAACGGCACATACCTCTGCTGCAAGCATGTGGCGAAAGTGCTTGTCGATCAGGGCGAAGGCGGCAAGATCGTCAACATCTCATCACTTGCCGGACGGGATGGACAGCCGCAATACGGTGGATACACGCCGTCGAAGTTCGCAGTGGTCGGGCTCACGCAGGCGCTCGCAAAGGAACTGGCGTTGCAGAAGGTAAACGTGAACTGCATCGCTCCGGGATCGACGGACACCGACATGATGGACGGCACCTTCCGGCGCACAGGTGAGCGCATGGGAATTCCGTTCGAGGCAGTCAAGGGGTTCGTGAAGAGCGTCATCCCACTCGGCCGGCAGGGAGAGCCGAGCGAGATCGCCGCGGTCGTTGCCTACCTTTGCTCACCCGCGTCGGATTACATCACCGGGCAGACGATCAGCGTCGACGGTGGCCTGGTGATGCGCTAACGAATCAGGCCCTCGCTCGAGGTTTTCATGCCATCGAGCACAGCCTGTCGCTCTGGACCCTTCATCGGTACCGGCTGGGCGTAGTTCTCGATTAGGGTTGGCGTGTACTCGACACCGATGAGCTGGTCGTCGTAGAAGGTGTACTTCCCGATCACTCCAACTCTTGTTTCGTAGCTCCACATCTGGTCGAAGATGAAGTTGCCGTGGGCGTAGGTGATGTACTTCCCGTTGTAGAACTCCACTCCCTGTACCCAGTGGGGATGGTTGCCGATGACGAGGTCAGCACCGGAGTCCACCATCAGGTGGGCCAGTTCAACCGGGTTGTCTTCGGCCACTCCCGGCGCGACATCAGGTAATGACACATACTCCGCGCCCCAATGGATTGCGACAGCGAGGACATCAACCTGCGGACGTAGCGCCTGGATCTGCGCTGCCATCGCGGCGCGATCTATCGTTTCGCCAACCGCGTTGAAGGCCACGAAGCCAAACTTCAAGCCCCTGACATCCGTGATCGCAAAGGTGTACCTGTCTGCCCACTTCAAATTGGCCGCTTCGAGGTGGTCGATCGTCTCGTCGATTCCGGTGGCCCCGTAGTTGCCGATGTGGTTGTTTTCCAGCGTGACCACATCCACACCACCGGCCTCAAGGGCGGCGATGAATCCGGGCCTCCCGCAGAAGGTAAACCCCTCCAGAGGGAGCGGGCAGTACTCAATAAGCGGCGCCTCCAGGTTGATGACAGTGATGTCCGCATCAGACGTGATCTCGGCTGTCGGCCGAACGGTGTAGAGGAAATCGTCGCCCTGCTCGCGGATGGTGAAATCCGTATAGCGCGCCGGGATGACGTCCCCGGTCGCGATCAGGGTGCGTATACGGGCCGGGTCCAGCCTCAACGCCGACAAATCACGCGGTGGGAAGATGTCGGCCAGTGTTAACGGGGGAATCTGGACCGGCGTAGGCGACGGACTCGGGGTGAGCGTGGGCACCGGCGAAGGTGTTGTCGACACCAGGTCGTCGTGTGTCGGCGCGGTGGCTTCGTTGGCGCAGGCTGAGACGGCCAAGAGGAACGCCGCCGTGACTACTATCCGCTTGATCTTCATCGGCCCGTAGTATACTCGCCCGACAGTGGATTTCCGTTTTACTCCTGAAGAAGAGTCATTCCGAGCGGAGGTTCGCGCGTTCCTGAGGGTGGAGCTTCCGGCCGAGTGGGGAGATACGTCAGCAACCGCGCACTTCGGCGAAGGAGAGGAAGACCGGTGGGAATTCCTCCGGTCGTTCCAGCGCAGGCTCGCGGAGAAGGGGTGGTTGACGCTCGGGTGGCCGAAGGAGCACGGCGGCCTGGCCGCCGGGGTGATGCAACAGGTCATCTACAACGAGGAGATGGCCTACCACCGGACACCGACCCAGATCGGAGTCGGACCCGACCGCGTCGGGCCGACGATCATCCTCTACGGGACCGAAGAGCAGAAGGCGACCCATCTTCCCGGCATCGCTAATGCCGAGACTGTCTGGTGCCAGGGATTCAGCGAGCCGTCTTCAGGCTCCGACCTGGCTTCCCTTGAGACGCGGGCTGATGTCGACGGTGACTACTTCGTCGTCAATGGGCAGAAGATCTGGACATCGCTGGCCCACAAGGCTGACCGGTGCATCCTCCTGGCACGTACAGATCCAGAGGCCCCGAAGCACAAGGGCATAAGTTACCTCCTCACCGACATGAACCTTCCCGGCATCACCGTGCAGCCGCTTATCGACATCACGGGCCGCCATGCCTTCAACCAGATCTTCTTCGACAACGTGCGCGTGCCCCGCGATTGCCTCGTGGGTGAACTGAACGCCGGGTGGTATGTCGCGGCGGCGACGCTGGACTTCGAGCGGTCGGGCATCAACCGGGTGGTGGCCGGCGGCCGGGTTTATGAGGAGATCATGGACTACGCCCGCTCGATGGGTTCGGGTGCGCGGCCCGAGATGAGGGCGAAACTGGCGGAGCTGGGAATTGAACTGCATCTTGGGCGATTGCTGGCTTATCGTGTCGCGTCTATGCAGGCACGAGGACAAGTCCCGAACGCTGAAGCGTCGATGTCGAAAATGTACGGATCGGAACTCCAGCAGCGACTCGCTAACACCGGGTTGGAACTGATGGGGCTTGCCGGACAGTTGCAAGGAGGCCGCTGGGCGCCGCTTGCCGGACGCCTCGAGGCCTATTACCGGCACACAGCAGGGCTGACGATCGCCGCCGGTACGAGCGAGATCCAGCGCAACATCATCGCCGGGCGCGGCCTCGGACTGCCGCGAGGATAGTGCTCGACTGCACTTCGGCTGCCGCACTCAACAAGACGATCACGCCCCTACCGGGCTGGTTCACTCACACTCGAGTCATTCTCCTTTCGCTCGCGGGAGGGTTCCTCGGGATCGCCGGCTCCTTCTTTGGGGAGCTGCAGGCTGGCGGGTTTCTGCTGGTTATCTTCGTCGGTGCGCCCATCATCGAGGAGGCATTCAAGCCGATCGGAGTGTTCCTCGCCCTGACGCGCTGGCCTCGCGCCATGCAGGGCCGCCTGTATCGCGCCCTCCTCTGCGCCGGAGCGGGAGCGGTCTTCGGACTGATCGAGAGCGCCGTCTACGTCTGGATCTACGCTCCGGACCACCCGGATTGGTACCCTTTGTTCCGCTTCTCCATCCCGGTGCTGCTTCACGCGCTCGCCAGTTTCACCGTCGGGCTGGGGCTGGACTGGCGCGTGGTCGAGTGGGTCAATCACGGGACGAGGTTGCCGAAGCGAGCCCGCAACTTCTACTTCGCCGGTGTTACGATGCATTCCATCTACAACACGACGGCGGTGATCCTGGTCTTCGCCGGGGTCTTCGATTTCTAGGAGAGGCACATGGAGTTCGAGACTGCGACACGATACTGCGCGATCTGTGATGCCGAGGTCGAGATGCCTGCCGATACGTTTGCGGTCATGGCGGAGATGCCGCGCCTGGTCTCGCGGTCGTTCAAGGAGCCCCGGCGTCTGGAGAGCAAAGGGTGGACGCCGCACGAGGTCGCGGCTCACCTTGCCGACATCGAGGTAGCGCTTGGTTGGAGGATCCGGCAGGTGCTGGCGGAGGACGAGCCTACGTTGCAGTCGTTCGACCAGGACGTATGGGCGGCCTCGCTCTACTACCGCGAGCGCGAGCTGGCGTCGTCGCTGGCCACGTACGGCGCGAACCGGCAGTCCAACCTGGAGTTGCTGCGGCACGCGGGCGAGGCGGGCCTGAAGCGGAAGTACAACCACCCGGAGTTCGGCAACCGGCCGCTGAGCACACTGATCGACCACATTTCGGACCACGACGTGGCTCATCTCCGTCAGATCAGAGGCGAATAGCCCCTCTATCCAAGCTTGATTGACGAATCCTGGCACTTGATTGGTCGGCCGGATTTTCAGTTTTTCCCGGTAAGGCTGTGTGACGAGCGCGGCCTGATTCTTGATCGTATTCAAGATGATTGACCGACCTCTAGTGTGTAAGTGGCGGCGGCGACCAGTCCTGTCACCAATGTAAGTGCCGGGCGTGGCTTCTCGAAGGGCTAAATGGCAGCACGGAGCCTCAACCGCTGGAACTCCTCGCCGATGATGCTCCAGACGCGCTCGCCGTCCTTGCAGGCGATCCGCGACATAGATTCGGTGGCGCGGAACGACCACGCTGCCAGGTAGCTAGCGCCCACCTCCTCGGCGACACGGACGCCCGTGCGCAACTCTTCCTCTCGGCCCGCGGGGACGCGAAACGCCTGCAGCCAGAGTTGGAGTTCGCGGCCATGCTCTCGGCAGGCCTCGGCGGCGGCCCGACCGTACGTGCGCATGAACTCCTCGGGGTCGACTCCGAAGAGGTACCAATAGGGATCAGTTCCGAAGATGTCCAGGTCCGGTATGGCGGCGCAGCGGGCGAAGTCGCCGATGCCAATGTGGAGCAAGGCATCGACAGCGCTATCCGGTGCACCGCTGGCCGATGACTGAACAAGACTCCGCAGCCGCTCAGCAGGCACGGCAAATCCGTGGGCTTCGAGGTCAGTCGGTACAGGACAGAGTGCGTTCCTCATGCCCTTCTCGTGGCCATATCGGCAGAGCTCGGTCAGCAGGTCAATCAGCACGTCTTCGCGGAACTGCTTGATCTGTGGGGTGAAGTCGTGCGGTAGATCGCCGCCGAACTGATCCCGGAAGAGTACTAGACAGGTCTCGCAGTGACAGGCCCAGGCAGGAGCGAAGTCCTGGACGAAGAGCCCAGCGTAAAAGTGCGGTTCGTCCCAGAAGAGCACATCGCCACCAGCGGCGGCCGCGGCATCGATCCATTGGTGGAGGAAGGCGCGGGTCGCCGGGTGATTTGGACAGGCATGCCCAACACGACGGCCGTCTGAAAGTACCTGCCACGCCTCGGGGTGAGCGGAGGGGAAGGCGCTCAACGTCTCACCGGAGAAGATGCCGGCCAGACCCCAGGGGTCGAACCACACCTCCATGCCCCGCTCGTGGGTCGCGGCGGCGATGGCACTCATGGTCTCGCGGTAGTGTGCGAGGTCAGTCTCGGTGTAGCAATGGACAACGTATGAACAGCCGATGTCCGCCATCTCCTGCAGGTCCTGACGGACGTGACGGAGGTCCCGGGAGGAGAAATAGCTGACGCCGGTCTTCATTGTGGCCGAGTCTACACGATCCCGGAGTTCCGCACGCCGGTCTCGCTTGCTAAGATCAGGCTCGTCATGCCTGAGCGCCCCGAGCCAGCCGGCGACCCGATCTTCTACTTCTTCCGCGATGTCATGTTGACCGGAGGCGACGCTACACGGGTCTACCTGATCCGCCACGCCCAATCACAAGGCAACACCGGCGAGGACCTCGCGACCGGCGACCCCGACCTGACGGACGTGGGCCAACAGCAGGCGCTGCGGCTGGGACAGCGAATGAAGGATCAGCGGTTGGACGTGATCTACGCCAGTCCCCTTCGGCGCACCCAGGAGACGGCGCTGGCGATCGGCGACGTCACTGGGTTGGATGTCCTGCCCAAGCACGACCTGGTGGAGGTGACGCTGGGTCAGGCCGACCACGACATCCGTCAGCTCCCTCCGGAACAGCAGGCCGAGGTGGCGCGCCGGATCGACGAGGACGGGACGTGGGATGCGTTTCCAGGGAGCGAGGGCAGTGGCGCCGCGCGTGCCCGGATCGGCAAGGTCATGGACGAGATCATCGCGGCACACCCCGGCCAACGGGTGGCAGTTGTCTGCCACGCGGCCGTCATCCAGACCTACATCTCGATGGTGCTGGGTCTGGAGCGCGACTTTGTCTTTTATCCGTTCAACGCGAGCATCGCCTCAATCCGGGCGAAGGGCGACCGCCGCGTGATCTGGCGGCTGAACGACGTCGCGCACCTCGCCGATATGCCGGCCGGGTTCGGTGGGATCTCGTAGGCACGCAACTCCAACATCGCCCTCCAATCCGGATATTTCGCGCTGCACATCCCTGGCAAACTTCCTCTCACAAGCAAGGAGGAACACATGGCAGCTTTCGTTCTCATCCACGGCTCATGGCACGGCGCCTGGTGCTGGTACAAAATCGTTCCGCGACTACAGTACGCAGGACATCGAGTCCTTGCCATCGACCTCCCGGGACACGGTAAAGACGGAACTCCGCCTGGCAAAGTGACTATGCAGGATTATGTCGATTGCATAGGCAGGGCGATCGACGAGATGCAGGAACCGGTAGTGTTGGTTGGTCACAGTCGCGGCGGCATCGCCATAACTCAGGCGGCGGAGGCGCACGCCGAAAAGATCAGGAGGCTCGTCTACCTCGCCGCCTACCTCGTTCCCAATGGCCGGACAATCATCCCGTTGTTCATGAGCGATGAGGATTCCCTGGTGCGATCGAATCTCATCGTTAATCGCGACGAAGGCTGGGACATGTTGAAGTCGACAGTCTTTCGCGAGGCCCTCTACGCCGATTGCCCAGACGACGACGTCGCACTCGCCCACGCGCTGCTAAGACCAGAGCCAGCAGCCCCCCCCGCTGCCACACCAATCTCGACGACTGAGCAGCGCGGGGGGAGCATCCCGCGGACCTATATCCATCTCCGGCAGGACTTCGCAATCTCCGCCCCACTCCAGCAACGGATGATCGCGGAGGTCCCATGCCAGCAGGTGCTATCAATGGACACGAGCCACTCAGCCTACTTTTCGGCTCCGGATGAACTCATCGGACACTTGACCACAGCGGCTAACTCCTAAAGTATGCTCGCAGCCGCTTTCTCGTACTTCACGGCCTTCTCTTCGTCGATCTCGATGCCGAGGCCGGGCCCCTCAGGCAGGCGAACGTAACCGTCGGAGTCGATCGTAATCGGCTCCTTGAAGATGAAGTCCCGTTCAGTGGGCGTCCAGTTGGGCGGGTCGTAAGGGAACTCGATGTAGGGGACGTGGCGGCTCGCGGCGGCGCAGTGGAGGTTGGCGACGAGGCCGATGCCGTTGGTCCAGGTGTGGGGCGAGAATATCTTACCCGCGCCCTCCACCATGGCTGCGATCTTCCGGGTGACGCCGATGCCGCCGATCATCGTACAGTCGGGCTGGTAGACGTCGAAGCAGCCCTTCTCGAGGTAGATCTTGATCTCCTCAGGGCCGCGGTTCAGTTCTCCTCCAGCCAGGCGGAGCGTGGTGAGGTGGCTCCGGAGTTCTGCGAGACCGTCGTAGTCGTAGGCGTCGAGCGGCTCCTCCAGCCAGTAGACGCCGTACTCCTCCATCGCTTTCGCGGCGGCGATGGCCGTCTTGAGGTCCCAGCGGTGGCGCTGCTGGTCTGGCGGGATGCGCCAGCCCCAGTTGCCGTCAACCATTATGTCGATGTCGCCTCCGACGGCCTTACGAACGGCGGCGAGCGTCTTCACGTCGTCGCGCCAGTCCTCGCTGTGGAAGCGGAGCTTCATGGCGCGGAACCCGGCGGCGACGGTCTGCTGGGCAGCCTCGACGCGGGCGCCAGTTGGGCGTAATTCACCCGTAGAGGCGTAGGCGCGCAGGCGGTCGTGTGCGCCACCCAGGAGGCGGTAGATGGGCTGACCAGAGGCTTTCCCGATGATGTCCCAGAGCGCAATCTCGACGGGCCAGGGACGCCCGACGAAGAACGCCATGGAGCGGAGGTTGAACACGTGCTGGTCGAGGTTGAACGGGTCCTGGCCTACGAGGAAGCGGGCTGTCGCGTCCCAGAGCACGGGTACGCCGCCGGAGCCGATGCCGGTTATGCCCTCGTCGGTTTGAATCTCCACGACCTGCATCCGGGCCGCCACGTGAGGGAACGGCTCCCAGGTGGGGTGAAACGGTCGCGCCAGCGGGTACTCAAAGAGGCGGACGCGGACGTCGGTGATCTTCATGGAGGACTCCTGGAAGCTAATGCTGACTGGATACTAGGACTGGAGCACGTCCGGAGCAAGCAGAACCAGGCACGTGCTCTCGGGTAAAAGGCAAGGCCACCTGCACCCCCGCAGGTGGCCCGTGAGCTTGGGAAGAATCCGGGACGATGCGCCGCATCCCTGTCCCTTGACGCCACACCCCTTCGCTTGCCTGCGGGTAATTATCCACACCCAGAGTAACTCGTCAACTGCCGCCATAGAGGCCACGGGCAGAGGATCGCAAATGCGCTTGGTTCGCCCTCGCTCACTCGGCCTGATTCTGCAGAAATCCGCGGCTATGCTTCGGATGCCAGCTGATTCTCGTGTTCGAGTATCCGGCCGACCGGACTGTCCAGCGGGCCAAAAACAACCAAGCGCTCCCGCAACCCAGCGATCTCTTCCTCCGTCAGCCCTCCGAGATGAACCAGCACCTCGTCGGTATGCTCGCCGATAGCGGGCGGCGGCCCCTGGATGCCGCCGGGGGTGCGGCTCAACTTCAGGGGCGTGTCGGTGATCCGAAGGGAGAAGCCGGACGGGTGCTCGATATCCCTGAGCATCTCACGGGCCAGCACTTGCGGTTGGTTGGCGGCGGCCGGAATGTCGTTGAGCGGACCACAAGGTAAGCCGATCGAGTCGAACTCGCGCAGCCATTCCTCAGTCGACTTCTGGCGCAACGCCTCGTTAAGCATGGGCTCGAGTTCAGCGTGGTGCCGCGTCCGCAGGCCGGGTGTTGTGAAGCGCTTGTCGTCGATGAGATCGGGGCGGTCGATGGTCACGCAGAAAAGCTCCCACTGGTTCTCGACGCCCCAGTAAAGGGCGATGACGATCCAGCCATCGCTCGTGGGAAACGCCTGGAAAGGCGTCGTGGACGGATGTCTGGTACCGATGGCATGCGGAACCTCGCCGGTGGCGAAGTAGCGGGCGAAAGGGTTCTCAAGGATGGCAATC
>JBDSHD010000169.1:0-7822 GCA_039918655.1 Dehalococcoidia bacterium
GCGAGAGAAGGGACGGTGTTGGGTAGCCATGCTATGATTCCGCGCTGAGGCGTTCTGCGGCTCGGAGATGAGCGCTGCGGCTGCGGGGATTTCGCTCGGCTTCGCTCACAGACGGCGAGACCGGGCGCTTTGTGATGACTTTCAACGTCGCCCTGTGTTCACAAGTACAGGTCGGTTGCTCTGGCGGACAGACGCAGTCGCGTGACTCGCGCTGGAAGAACTGTTTGACGATGCGGTCTTCCAGGGAATGGAAGGATATGACGACGATCCGCCCGCCCGCACCGAGGATGTCGCGGGCCTGCTCGAGACCAGCGGAGAGCGCAGTAAGTTCGTCGTTAACGGCGATTCGCAGCGCCTGGAAGGTGCGAGTTGCGGGGTGAATCCGGGACCGCGGGGAATGTGGGATAGCCCGCGATATAAGGGATGCGAGTTCGGTGGTGGTGTTCAGTGGCCGGACGCGAACGACGGCACTGGCGATCCGGCGGCTGAAGCGTTCTTCGCCGTATCCCCAGATCAGGTTGGCCAGCGCTTGTTGGTCGTAACCGTTCACTATGTCGGCGGCCGTCACGGATTGGGTGTCCGAGAACCGCATATCCAGGGGCGCTTCCTGCTGGAAGCTGAACCCCCGGTCATCCTCTGCCAGTTGCATCGATGAAATGCCAAGATCGAAGAGGACACCGTGGACGGGCGTAAAGTTGTGCTCTGCGGCGACTGTGCCGAGGTTTCGGAAGTTGTCGTTTACAAGTTGAACGGCGTCGCCGTAGTCTTCAAGACTCCCTCGTGCGAAGGCGATGGCGTGTGGGTCTGCGTCGAGACCGAGCACCAACCCTCCGGGCGACGATTCCTGGAGGATGGCTCGCGCGTGGCCGCCGGCGCCGACCGTGCAGTCGACGTACCTGCCGCCGGGCTGGACCGCCAGGTAGCGGATTGCTTCGTCCAGGAGGACGGAAGTGTGGAATAGGGTATCCCGGGGGGATTGGATTGCAACCACCTCCTACTCCTCGGACCTCTGTCCATCGGGCGAAGTTCCTACGGCTTCCTCAAGCTCGCGGCGCCATCGCTCGGGATTCCAGATTTCGAGCGATTCCCGGTTACCGGCCACGATGACGTTACCATCGAGGGCGGCAAGCAACCGGAGCGAGGCGGGTATGAGGAGACGTCCCTGGCGGTCCAGCTCGGCGTCGAAGGCTTGTGCATCGAATAGCCTTCGAGCCCGTCGACCGAGAAGCGATGTCGCCGGGCTGGATGCAAACTCTTCTGAAAGGCGTTGGAATTCGGCCTCTGGGAAGACCTGGAGGCACCCTTCTGGCGCCGGTGTGATCACAGCGGTGTTACCGGGGAAAGAGGCGCGCCACTTGGCCGGAATCGCGACGCGACCCCGGTCGTCAAGTGAGTGTTCGACGCTTCCTCTGAATTGCATAGTGACAATAACTGCTTGTTAGCTTTTCCCCACGGGGGTTAGAATCGAGATATCCGGAGGAGAGGCCGGATTGACCAAAACCGAATATGCCCGAAGTGGATTTCCCCCATTTCTCCCCACTTCGACCCACAGCATACCACCCCACCCCCCGCTGTCAAGGGCTTATACAATAATTGTTCTACTTTTCCACATCGACTGATTTTCCGCACTGCCGCCGATGACGAAACAGGTCTCTCCCTGATGTTCCGCGCAGCTATCCTGACGGCTTCTGACATGGGAGCGCAGGGCCAGCGCGAGGACACCTCGGGCGCAGTGATTCGCGACTTGTTGGAGGGCGCCGGACTCGAGGTCTCGCGCTATGAGGTGATGCCGGACGAACGCGAGGCGATCGCCGACCGCCTGCGTGAGTGGGCGGACGAGGGGACTGTGGCGCTCATCGTTACGACGGGTGGAACGGGTCTGGGCCCACGCGATGTCACGCCGGAAGCTACGAAGTCAGTGATCGACTACGAGATACCTGGCATCGCTGAGGCGATGCGGTTGGAGGGACTGAAGCACACCCCGATGTCGATGATCAGTCGCGCTGTTGCCGGTGTGAGGAATGGTGTGCTCATCATCAACCTGCCTGGGAGCCCAAAGGGCGTGCGCGAGAACCTGGGCATGGTCGTGCCGGTGTTGAAACACGCGCTGGAATTGCTGGCCGGTGGAGCCAGCCAGCACGAGGTGGGTTGAAATGGGGAGCCTGGCCGTAATTCGTATCCCGCCGTTGTAAGCTCTACCCGTGCGAATTGACATTCTTACCCTGTTCCCGGGTATGTTCCGGGGGCCGTTCGATGAGTCAATCATCAAGCGTGCAATAGACGCCGGGATAGTTGAGATCCACGTGCACGATATCCGGGACTGGGCAGAGGGGCGGCATTCCGTTGCCGATGACTATCCTTACGGCGGTGGCCCCGGCATGGTGCTGAAGCCCGAGCCGGTATTCGCTGCGACCGAGGCCATCCTTGAACGGACACCGTTGCGGGGACCGGTCATCGCGATGACCCCGATAGGAAGGCGTTTCTCTCACGAGATTGCTGTTGATCTGGCGTCAGAAGACCGCCTCATTGTTCTATGCGGCCATTACGAAGGGTTCGACGCCCGGGTGCACCAGGAGTTGGTGACGGACGAGATCAGTGTTGGCGATTACGTCCTATCAGGGGGCGAGATCCCGGCGATGGTTCTGACGGACGCGGTCGTGAGGCAACTGCCCGGAGCGCTGGGGTGCGCGGAGTCGGCACAGGAAGAGTCTTTCACGGACGGACTGTTGGAGGCGCCACACTACACGCGGCCGCCGGAGTTCCGAGGACTGGAAGTGCCCGACGTTTTGCTCTCAGGGCATCATGGGGAGGTTGCGAAGTGGCGCCGGCGACAGAACTTGTTGCTGACGGCTCGCCGTCGGCCAGATCTTCTCACTGGAGTTGTGATCACCATAGAGGAGCAGGATTGGCTGACCGAGCAACTCGGAGAGTGGCCACTCGGCTGAGGCGCTAGGTCAGTTCGGCCTCAAGCTGGGCGAGTCCCATGGGGCCGAGGTTCAAGGCATTGGTGTGGAACGCCTTCAGGTCGAACGTTGACCCAAGCTTCTTTCTGGCGGAATCGCGAATGGATAGCCAGTACCTCTCCCCGACCTTGTAGGAGATTGCCTGCGCCGGCCACCCCAGGTAACGCACGACCTCGCTGGCCATGAACTGGCGTGGCCGGCCGGTCCGCTCGGTCGCGAAGTCAACGGCGAGATCATGGCTCCACACCTCGCCGGGGTGGAACGCCTCACCGGACGGGATCGGAAGCTCAAGGTGCATCCCGATATCGATGATCACGCGAACGGCGCGCAGTGCCTGGCCGCTCAGCATCCCCAGGTAGTAGTCAGGGTTTTCGAGGTATCCCAGCTCGGCCATGAGCCGTTCGGCATAGAGGGCCCAACCTTCGCCGTGGCCGGAGATGAACGTGAGGACACATTGAAAGCGAGACAGCCGCTCGCGCTGGAGCCTGACGCTGGCAACTTGGAGGTGGTGACCAGGGACGCCTTCGTGGTAGACGGTGGTGACGTCGCCCCACTTCGGGAAACGGGTGTTGCCGCCGGTGGGCCACCAGGTGCGTCCGGGCCGAGTGAGGTCCTCCGACGGCCCGGTGTAGTAAGCGGCAAGCGCGCCACCGGGCGGAGGGATCATCACCTCGACCTTCCTGATGGAATCGGGGATCTCGAAGTGCTTCCCGTGGAGATCCTCGAGGGCCTGATCGTGTAACTCTTGCAGCCACTGGCGGTAGTTGTCCTCGCCCTCGACCACGCGATCTGGATCGGTCTCAAGCAGCCGGGTGACCTCATCCATTGTGCCACCGGGGATGATGCGATCGGCGGTGCTACGCATCTCACCCTCGATCCGGTGCAGTTCTTCCCAACCCCATTGGTAGGTCTCGCGAGGATCGATCTTGGCCCCGAGGAACGCGCGGGCGAGCAGCTCATACCGTTCATCCCCCGCGGACTCACGTTCGTTTGCTGCTGGGACGTAGACGTCGCGAAGGTACTCGTGCAGATCGTGGTAACCGGACATAGCGGCAGATATCCCGGCAGCGATGTCCGCGGCGAGACCGTTCCCGAAGGCTGCCTCTGAGGAAGCTCTGTCGAACTCATCTCTGAGCATGGAGAAGAAGGAGGTCTTACCTTCGCCGGTTGCGGATCCGCTCCAAACGCGGGCCTGCTCGGCGCCCTCCCGGGCCTGCCGCTTCGATGCGCGCAGATCCTTCGCCAAGCCCGCGTTGAGTGTCTGCCGATAACCGGCCAGTGCTGTCGGAACGAGCTTCAGGCGGGCGGCGACGTTACTCCATTCTTCCTCCGTTTGCCGCGGCATGAGGTCGAAAACTTGGCGCACTCCCTGCAGCGGACTCGCGATGTTGCGAAGTGCCCGGTAGTACTCACCAGCGTCAAAGGTGGCGAGTGAAATGCCGAGGCGCTCGAGCATGACATCCTTGGCGATCCGGTCGTCGTCGCCCTCAAGCGACGCCGCTTGGAGGTCGGATACGGTGCGCCGGTTGAGGGCGGCAACTCTCGCCGGACCCTCAGGCGAAAGGTCGGGCATCTCGCGCTCGTGACCGGGGACACCGAGCGCGGTAGCGAGTGCCGGTTCGAGCGAGGTGATTTCGTCGACGTATTTATCTGCGATGTCGAAGATTCGGGACATTTGACCTCCGGGGGGCAGGCAGGTAACCGGGAACGGGATTTGCTGTCGATGATAATGGCCGTTGCACCCCGATGCTAGAATCGGGTACACGATGAGTGTTAAACATCGCGCGTTGGCCGCGGGCCTGGGAGCGGCGGCTTCAGCATTCCTGGAATCACTGTCGTCCGACCAGCGCGACCGGGCGACGTTCGGGTTCCCAGAGGACGAGCAGAGGCGCGACTGGGCCTATTTTCCGCGCAACCATGCCGGCCTACCGCTCCACAACATGGACCGGTCGCAGCAGAAACTCGCGCATGTTCTACTGTCTACGGGGTTGAGCCTTTCTGCTTACGCCAGAGTGACGTCGATCATTGGTCTGGAGAGTGTCCTGAACCTTCTCGAAGGCAGACGGATGGACGCGGTTCGAGATCCCGGCCGGTACTTTGTGAGTGTGTTCGGCGAGCCCGGGGTGGCGTCCTGGGGATATCGGATCGAAGGGCATCATGTCTGTCTGAACTACACGCTGGTTGATGGGGGACTGGTCTCCGCGACCCCAATCTTCCTCGGAGCGAACCCGGCGTCTGTCTCACATGGGGACGTGGATGTCGTGCGACCCTGTGCTGAGGAGGAGGATTTGGGACGGGAGTTGCTACTCTCCCTGGACGACGATCAGCGCCGGCTCGCGGTACTGGCTGATACCGCTCCGCCCGACTTCGTGCTGGCTAACTCACCTTTCGTCCCGGAGGCGTGCATGCCCGGTGACGTCGGTACGCTTCCACAGATCATGCAGCGGATTGGGGATGTGCCTGCCGAGGCGCGCGCGGCCGTGGCGTTTGAGAGGGCAGTCCCGAAAGGATTGGCGGTAGCGAAGATGAGCCCGGATCAGACATCGCTCCTTCGGCGGCTCGTTTCGGTCTACGTGGAGAGACTGCCCGGCGGCGCGGCCGAGGAAGAGATGGCCAGGCTGGAGCCATCGTTTGCGTCACTGCACTTTGCCTGGGCAGGCGGTTCGGGTCGGCGTGAGGGGCATTACTACCGAATTCAAGGTGGGACGTTTCTGATCGAATACGACAACACGCAGAATGATGCCAATCACGTCCACGCCGTGTGGCGCGATGCGGTTCGGGATTTCGGAGACGACGTGCTCCGACGCCACGTGGCGCAGTCACACACGTAACCTCGTACTCGGGCTAGAGAATCGAGATCGGGTCGATGTCTACGCTCCAACCTCGCGGGAGCGTTTGATCACCAAGTAGCATTGCGGGATCGGCGCCCCGCAACACGACGTTCCAACGCCAGCGGCTCCGTACTCGCGGGATGAGGGCAGGGGACGGCCCAAGGACGTCGAGGTTCGGCATGGCGCGGCGTTCGCGCTCCGATCGGAGGTGGTGGGCCAGCCTCGCTGCTTCCCGCTGGGCGAACTCCTTTCCCGTGTGCACGAAGGTGAGGCGCGCTAGCCGGCCGAAAGGCGGATACCCAAGTCGCCGCCGGAGTTCGATCTCGGCGGCATACAGGGCGGGATAATCGTGCCGTGATGCGGCCTCGATGGCGTAGTGATCCGGCGTGTAGGTCTGGATGATGACCCGGCCCGGCCGCTCACCGCGCCCCGCCCGCCCGGCAACCTGCTCCAAGAGCTGGAATGCGCGCTCTCCCGCGCGGATGTCCGGTATATGCAATGCAATGTCCGCCGAGATGACGCCGACAAGAGTGACGAGGGGTATGTCCAACCCCTTCGCCACCATCTGCGTCCCGATGAGAACATCCGCATCGTGGGCTAGGAATCGCGCCAGGATGGCCTCGTGCGCGCCCTTACCGCGGGTCATGTCGCGGTCCCAGCGAACCGTTCGGGCCTTCGGGAATTGGCGGTGCACCTCTTCTTCTACCCGTTCGGTTCCGAGGCCAATCTGGCGCAAGCGATTGCCCCCGCACTCTGGACAGGCTGTTGCGGGCGGGTATCGGCGGTTGCAGTAGTGGCAGACGAGACGGGGATCTGGTTCGTGATAGGTGAGTGCGACGGCGCATGAGCGACACTCCGGCGTGTAGCCACAGTCACGGCACTGAACGAACGACGCGGTGCCGCGCCGGTTGAGGAACAGGATGACCTGCTCGCTAGCGTCGAGGGCGGACTGGATCTCGCCCGTGAGACTCCGGCTGAAGATACTGCGGTTACCTACCTTGAGCTCTTCTCTCAGGTCGACGATCTGAACCTCCGGCAGAGGACCCGGTTGGACACCTCCCGGGGAGCGGACCAACCTCTGTGGAAGGCTCAGGAGTTTTAGCGGCCCCTCATCTGCGCGAAAGTATGTCTCCACATCAGGAGTCGCGGAACCCAGCACGAGAACTGCACCGGAAAGACGGCACAACTCTTCGGCGGTGCGGCGGGCGTGATAGTGTGGCGAGCCATCCTGTTGTTTGTAGGTCCATTCGTGTTCTTCGTCGATGATCACGAGTCCCAGGTCAGGCATGGGAGCGAAGAGCGCGCCGCGGGGCCCAACCACGGCCTTGTAGCGGCCGACGCTGATCTCGTGCCAGATGTCGTGCTGCTCGCCGGGCGAGAGTTCGCTGTGTAATACCGCGATCTCGCCTGGGAACCGTTCCGCGAAACGCCGAATTGTTTGCGGGGTCAGGGCTATCTCGGGGACAAGGACGATGCCGCGGCGCCCGAGGGATAGGGCGTGTTCCAGGGCAGCGAGGTATACCTCGGTCTTTCCGCTTCCCGTCACTCCGTGCACGAGGAAGGTCCCGCCCGCGTCGGGGGCATCAAGCGCTCGAATGATCTCGCTTGTTGCCGAGGACTGATCTGGTGTGAGTTCCGGGGGATCTCGGTAAGGATAGGCGCGTCCCGCCAGTGGGTCTCGAACCAGTGTCTCTTCGTTCACCGCCACGATGCCATCCAGTGCGCGCTGGAGAGATGGGGTAAGTCCGAGTCGACGGGCCTGCGACAGAGGAAGCGACTCTTCACGAATGAGAGTTTCGATCAGAGCCGCGCTCTTGAGGGACCGTTTGGTTGCTTCTTGGCGCATCCGTCCAGCAACGTCCGCGGCCTCATTTTCCGTGAGGGCCAGTCGAACGATGGTCACCATTTTCGTCGTGACGGCGGGCCGCGCGAGGCGGTAGGTGCGTGCGATCATGCCCTGTTTCATCAGGGATGTCACTGCCCGCGCCGCTCCCGTGGCCTTGACACCTCGCTTCAGCGCTTCGAGTT